>CAIOLZ010000178.1 GCA_903859265.1 uncultured beta proteobacterium | reverse complement strand
TGCATTAAATCCGGGAAATAGCGATACAAAACGACTAACCCCATCATGATACTGGTGTTGATAATAATATATTTCCTGGTACCGAAACGTTTGGTAGTCCAATTGAGATTATCGGTATAGAGTCTTGTCAGGGAATCCAGCGAGTTGATGACATAAATAACTCCCACCACCACCATGCATATTTTCCAGAAATTGGCAACCTGGGTTGCGGAAGAGTAATACCCGTAAATCACGGAAAACCAGACTGCCAACTGAATGGATGGGACTATGAGCATGGACAATAGCAATCTGCGTGTGGTCATATTGCCGGCAAACTTGGCCATGAACTGACCGATCATGATGCTCCAGGAGAACCACCACATGAGGTAGAACTCATGGTAATCATTGATCGGAAGCATGAAGTGGTGAATATTCGGAAAATAATCACCCACGAGTTGCAGATTTTTAACCAATCCGGTGGCACCCATGCCCGAATCCATCCAGAGGCCAAAAATCAAGCTGGCAAATAACCACGAGGAACCGACAGACAGGACCTTGATAAAGCGGATTTCAGTACTGGTACATATGGCAGCGAGCACCACCAAAACCACCAGCAGCCAGGCTTGCATATTGGTGATGCCGTCAATATAGGAAGGTAAATTTCCCAAAAAAAGAAAGGCAGTGAATGCGCAGGTTGCGACCGTCACAAAATTATTCACATATTTAAAGAACGGCACTTCGAACAATTTTATTTTGGGCTCAACGCGCAAGAAGTAGTATGCCGTTATGAAATAAAACGTCCACACCAGAAAGCCCCAGAAGCCAAACTCTATTGCTGCCGGATTGGTAAAGCTGTAAGCAGGGTCACTGGTATAAGTGGCAAACTCCGTCAAAGGCAGCATGACGAGCCCGGAATCCAAACCCGCCGTGAACAGCAAAGATGTAAATGTGAATGTCCCCAGCGGATATTTTCCCAATACCCGCCGACTGCCATGAAACAAAAACAAATAAGCGGTCGTGACAAATATAAAAATAACCGCTACCCGCAAAACACCTGACAAAACACCTTGCATGCGCTTCTCCTAAGAATCCCACCATGCTAGTTAATGCCAATCTCAGCGCCCAGCTAGTATTAACCCTCGAGTTAAGCCGCCGATGCGCTGTACTTTCTCCCTTGGTTACTCGTTCAAAAACTAGGTAAAAAAGGGCCGATAAGCGCGTTTGTGCTGCGTCTGTGAAGCTGCGAACCATGTCAAGTTGCTACTTGATTGCAACTTGGTAATACCAACCTACATGCAGCCTGAATTTCTAAATTTTTGTAAAGGCACATGGCCTGCGTTGTTCTTATTGAAATATTGTGGGTGCGCAGCATCATTGAATTAACGATTATTAATTTCCGCAATGGAAATCATCAAACCCATGCTTGGGCTGGCGTGGTGGCTTTGAATTTTTTCCGCCTGCCTCCTAGTGCCGCAGCGAATATACTGGCCTGCTATTGAACGTATTCAACGACAAACTACAAACCGCTAATAATATGATCCGCTCAAGCTCCACGGATTCCGCGCAACTGCTAAAAGCTCGCTATGGCGGCGGACCAGGCGCATTGGATGCAGTCAACGAAATCGTTGCGTCCATGATGAATCATCGCTCGGTACGCGCATACACCGACCAACCCCTCTCTGCCGGCACGCTTGAACAGATGATGGCAGCAGCGCAATCCGCGTCCACATCGTCCAATCTGCAAACCTGGAGCGTGGTTGCGGTGACAGATCCAGCCAGCAAGGAGCGATTGTCGCAATATGTAGGTCATCAAGCCTGGGTTAAAAACTGTCCCGTGTTTTTGGTCTGGTTGGCCGATTTGGCACGGCTCGAAGCACTCGGTCAATCGCGGAGGATGCCAACGGAAAGCTTGAATTACATCGAAATGCTACTCATGGCGACAATCGATTCAGCGCTGGCTGCACAGAATGCAGCTATAGCAGCGGAATCGCTGGGACTGGGCATTGTTTACATCGGCGGTATTCGCAATCAACCCGAAGAAGTCGCCAAAGAACTTGGCTTGCCGCCCCGGGTATTCGCGACCTTTGGTATGTGTGTAGGGTATCCGGACCTTGCCAAAATGTCCGCCATTCGCCCGCGCTTGGGTCAGTCCGCGATTTTGCACAGGGAAAAGTACGATCCGACCGCTTACGAGGCTGCGACCAGCGCTTACAACAGGGTCATGGACGGTTTTTACACCGCCCAGTCCATGAAGCCACAAGGCCAGTGGGACGTGCATTCGTTAAAACGCGTCAGCGGGCCCGAGGCTATGACTGGCCGCGACCGCCTGACGACGGCGTTGAAGAACCTCGGCTTCCCGCTCAAATAAGTTTCAAGCCCGGCACGCTGTGCAGCGACGATCGGACTACTTCCTCACCGGCGGAACATCCGTACAACTCCCATGCGCAATCTCCGCCGCCATGCCGATGCTCTCGCCCAGTGTAGGGTGCGGGTGGATGGTCTTGCCGATGTCCACCGCGTCCGCGCCCATTTCAATCGCCAGCGCGATCTCGCCAATCATGTCGCCCGCATGCGTGCCGACCATGCCGCCACCCAGAATCTTGCCGTGGCCGTGGGCCTCAGGGCTGTCATCGAATAGCAGCTTGGTGACGCCCTCGTCACGTCCGTTGGCAATCGCGCGACCCGATGCGGTCCATGGAAATAAGCCCTTCTTGACCTTGATGCCTTGCGCTTTAGCCTGGTCTTCAGTCAGCCCCACCCAGGCCACTTCAGGGTCGGTGTAGGCCACGCTGGGGATCACACGCGCATTGAAGGCCGCTGACACCAGCTCTTTGTTGCCTTGCAATTCCCCGGCAATCACTTCCGCTGCCACGTGGGCCTCATGTACCGCCTTGTGCGCCAGCATGGGTTGACCCACGATATCGCCAATGGCAAAAATATGCGGCACGTTGGTGCGCATTTGAATATCCACGTTGATAAAGCCACGGTCCGTCACAGCCACGCCGGCCTTTTCA
>CAIOLZ010000177.1 GCA_903859265.1 uncultured beta proteobacterium | reverse complement strand
CGATTACGGTTATGCCGCGCCTGTCAATTTGCTCATGGAAGCCAAGAACGAGCGCCACCCGACAGAACTTATGGAGTTGCGAGGTCGCCGGCTGGTGTCGTGCAGCGAGCCGGCGCAGGGCGCGCGCTGGGATGACGGGAGAATTCGCAGTTTGACCGGTGGTGATACGGTGACTGCGCGCAAGATGGGCCAGGATTTGTCGTCGTTTGAGCCGACGCACAAGCTGCTAATTATGGGCAACCACAAGCCGGTGCTGAGGTCTGTGGATGAGGCGATCAAGGCCAGGTTTAACGTGGTGGATTTTTCTCTCACGATTCCTGCCGAGGAACGCGACCCGCATTTTTTGGACAAGCTTCGTGAGGAATGGCCTCAGATTTTGCAGTGGATGATTACCGGGTGTTTGCTGTGGCAGGAGGACGGTCTTTGCAAGCCTGCTTCGATGGTCATGGCGACGAATGAGTACTTGGAAGACGAGGACAGTTTCGGGCAGTTTCTCGCGGAATGCTGCGAGCGCCGGCCGGATGCGTTCGATCCTGTGTCTGTGCTGTTTTCAGCCTACGGCGCGTGGTGTGAGCGGGTGGGCGAACGGCCGATGTCGCGCAAGTCGTTTCGCTCGGTGCTGCACGAAACACCGGGCATCGAGCGAAAGCGTGGCACGGTGCCTGAGTGCGTGGCGGGTGTGTGCGTCAAAGAAAACGCCCGCGTGCAGCGCGGATTCAGCGCGGGCGCGGGCGGGTGGTTGGGGGAAGATTAGGTCAAAGAAACCAGATCGTGAAGAAAGCCGCCAACGTCAACAGCGCCGATGCCACGATCATCCCGGCGCTGAGTAGGCGGGCCTGGTCGTCGGTGAGGTCGTCCAGCCAATCGCCGATCCGTGCAAACCTGCCCCTGTGCGTGGGTATGGGCGGGCCGCTGATGCCCAGCGCGTTCGGGTCGTGATCTTGAGGGAACGCCTCGCGCAGGGTTCGAGGGAATTTGCGGGTGGTGTTGATGGGTGTGGGGGATGGGTGTCTCGGGTCCATGGTTTCCTCACAATATGAGAGCCAGCATAGCTATGGTCAGCACTGCGATGACCGCTATGCACAGGTCGGTACGCAGCCATTCTGATTCGTTCACAGCCGTTCCCCGTGCTCGGCCAGCAGTTCATCTGCCCATGCGTCGGCGTGCTCGGCCGCGCGGTCGTTGATGAATGCTTCGACGGCTGCGAAAACGTCATCCTCGTTGCAGCATTTCATCTGCACCAAGCGGCAGATTTGCAGCAACAGCAGCCTGCTTTTGAGGGTGTCGGGCACCAGCAGGTCAGCCACTGGCACGCTGGGTTTTGACGGCCGGATCACGTGCGCGTTACCCGGTTGGTCGATAGCGGTTTTGACCTGCTCGACCAGAAACTCTTTGGCTTCGTCGCGGGTCAGGCTTTCGTCCGGCTCGGGCGCGCGTGGGTCGTTCGGGTGGCCTGCGTAGGGGGGCCATGTGCATTCGTCGCCGGGTCCGTATTGGGTGATTTTCATGTCTTAATTCTCCTGAAATGGTCTGTAAAATTCTGGCGCGTGTCGCATCGGTTGTCAAATTATTTTGCCTTTTCCTCGCCTTCGATCTCACGGTCGATGGCGTCTACCTTCTTCTTGATCCATGTCATGCGCCGGCCGATGACCTCGCCTTCATTGTTCAGGACGCGATTGTCGTTCAGCGTGAGGCGGCGCTTAAGTATTTCTTTGCGCTTCTCTGCTGACGGGCTCAAGTCCTCGCCTGGCTGGTGGCGAATGAGGATGCCCTCGAACATTGTGTCGGCGTTGACCTTTTTCGGCCAGTGGCCCGCGTCGCGCATGAATACGCCAAATCGCTTCTTGCCCCATGACAACTCTGGCGCGAATTCTTCCAGATCGCGCATAAGTTCCGTTGCCGTGACAGTGGCTGGAAGTGGCGTGCCGGCGCGCGTCAGGTACGGCTCGGCCGGCGCGATGCGCTCTTTAAGCCATGTCTGAAACACTTTCACGTGCGGGTCGCCGTCGCGCAGATCGAGCAGGCGGTTGATTGCGTTGTGCAGCACTGACGGGTAGACTCCAATGTCGTGCGCTGCGTCTTTGACGCGCATTCCGCCGCACAACACGTCTCCAGCTGCTTCAAGCAGGGTGCGCCCGATTTGGGTCTGTTTCGCCAGCCGGCGGAATTCCTCGATTGGCATGCGCTCCAATTCTGCAGGGATGGTCATGACATGTCCCCCAATCGCTTGACGGACTCGCGGACGTGCATCTGCACGAATTCGTCTTTTGGTTTTAGCAGACCCTCGGCTACGCAGACGATGGCAAACAGTTCACACATATTGGCCGGCGGGATCGGATGGCGCTGGCCTGTCTCCCAACCGGACAGGGTGCGCACGGTGACGCCGATCAGGTGCGCGGCCTGCATCTGAGATATGTCGGCTCGGCGGCGCGCGGCTCGGAATTCGCGCTGCCAGGTGTGAAGCTCGGAGGTCGAGATGGTCATGACATGGCCCCTGCGATTTTTGCCAGCACGGTCTGCAACGTCCTGACGGACTCGACAAAACCATCCGCTGGCAGCCAATAAGTGTCGCGGCCGAACTGGCCGGCGGTGAGTTCGGTCGCCCAGCCCATGCGCGCGGCCAAGAGGACCGCAGCGCGCCTGTGGTCTTCGCTTTTCCCTGTCGGGCTTGGTATGTACAGGCGCGTGCCTGATCGGACGCTGGCGCTGATTCTGGGGCCGTGGTGAGGGGTTGCCGCGTGGTAGCGGGTGCGGATGGCCTGCGGGGTCGTGGCGCTCATGCGGCCTCCGTCTGAGCCATCATCTCGCAGCCAGCCTCGACGCCTTTGAGGAAT
>CAIOLZ010000176.1 GCA_903859265.1 uncultured beta proteobacterium | reverse complement strand
GTTCCTCACCCTGTTTTCGGCTTTCTAGACAAGCTCGAAAAAGAAATTGTTGGCCGCTCGTCGGATGAAGTCCACAAATTGCTGGACTACGTCAGATCAGTGCGTGAGCACGTCACAGACTTTTTCAAAGTCGTTCCCTAAATCGGTTTTTCTTTTTTCCCTATAGGCCCACGGGCCTACAGGCGTCTTAATTTTCGTTACTGGAGTTTTCAAAATGTCCCCATTTCAAACACGTGCATCCGTCCTGGTCATTAAGGCAGGAGATCCCCACGAAGGAAAAGCCGGCGTGGCCCTGAGCTATGACGAAGCCACTCAACTGACCACCGTTCAACTCGACCAGGACGGTTCGACCTGGACATACGCTACGGCAGATCTGCGAGCTCTGTAATTGTCCAAGCGGTTTATTCAATGTCGCGGCTACGGCTGCGACAACGAAGAAGCGGTCCTGAGCCAATCTAAGGCCGGGACCTACTACATCACCTGCCATAGGTGTGAGTTTTCAACCTACAGCAAACCAGGCACGCCCTGCCACGACCGGATCACGGCACTTTTGGCCTCTGAAACGGTTGAAGTACTTCCCAAAAAAATTCCGGTACCGGAAAAACAATTCTTTGACCTGTCCAAGCTATGAACGACGATGAAGCACCAGATCCGCTCGATACCCTAGCCAACCAGGCAGAACAGCTATCCAGCGCCCCGCCAATCGGCGAGGAACTCAGCGCACAGCAGCAGGCCGAGGCCGACCAGGCCGCGCAGCAGGAAGCCCAGGCAATGCAGATGCTGGAAGCCGGCACCGTTCGCGTGTTGCACTTCCTGGCTAAAGCCGGACGTGGCCGCATTGCCAAGAACCTGCCGGAGATCAACGACGAATGGACCGATGATGCTCTGTTGGCGCCGTGCGAAGCGTCCATCCCGTTGATACGCAAACACATGGCGTTGATGCTCACGCTTGTCGGCACCAGTCCAGAAATGGCCATGTTTGCACTGTCCCTGCTGCCATTGCTGTTTGGCTTGATGAACGCGCAGGAAAGGCACGAAAAAATGGTTGCTGAAATGAAGCGCCGCGCTGCCCAGCAAATGGGTACCGGGGAAGTAACGGATATTGGTCCTGGAGTCGTGGCGTGAATGAAAAAGCCTTGATGGTGGGAATTTTCGGCGCGCGCGGCACCGGCAAAAACGTCTATGCGGTCCAGCTTCTTAAACGCCTCAAGCCATCGCGCCTGGTGATATGGGATCACAAACACGATCCCAGCATGTCCAACTTCGGCAATACCTTTACTGACCTAAAGGAGGCGATTTTGGCGATGAAGGCAGAGCGCTTTCATGTGCGCTATATGCCCGACCATAGCCGGGAAGTTCAAAAGCAATTCGATTACTTTTGCCGGGCCGCTTTCGCGGCCGGAAACCTCACGCTGATGATTGATGAACTCCCCGAGGTCACCAAAGCCAACAGAGCGCCTGCCGCATGGCGCCAGTGCGTCAATGTGGGCAGGCTTTACCGAGGCCCGGACGGTAAGGAACGAACGCTCACGATCATGGGTTTAGGCCAAAGGCCAAGTGAGTGTGACAAATCGTTTATGAACAATTTGGACATCCTGCACACCGGGAGGATCGCCAGCGTGAACGACGCCAAGACGCTGGCAGATCTCCTGGCGCTGGACTATCGCAAGGTAATGGCGTTGCCGGATCTGCACTGGCTGGAACGCCGGCAAGGTCAGGCCGAACCCAGCTCAGGTGTGCTTTCCTTTGGTGGAAATGCAACGATGCCGGTGCAGAAAACTGAAGATTTGCAAAATAATTTGCAAAATAATTTGCAAAAAGAGGCACCAAAAAGGGGGCGCAAAAAGGTTTCCTAGGTGAGCGAGCCTATAGGACGAAGTCTTTGATCTTTTGAGTGTGATGGT
>CAIOLZ010000175.1 GCA_903859265.1 uncultured beta proteobacterium | reverse complement strand
TGGTCTGGCCAATGGGTTTGAACACGGCGATACCGGCGTTGTTGACGAGCGAATCAATCCGGCCAAAAGTCGCATCCACCTGCGCGATCGCTTTGGTCACCTGGTCCGGTTGGGAAACATCACAAACCAGTGCCAGCACGTGGCCGGGGCGGTTCAAATCACGCTCGGTTTGGATCAGCGTGGTGGCATCAATATCCAGCAATGCAACCCGGTAACCGTGTGCCAAAAACCAGTTCGCAATGCCCAGTCCGATACCGCGCGCGCCTCCTGTTATCACGGCCACGGGATCGGTAGAAGGGAAGGAAGTCGGGAGTGTCATGGGTGGGCCTGAAGGTCAATCTGGTCGCCGACTTTAACGCCATAATGGGCGCGCCGCGCTCCCCGCAGAGCTGCTGCAGTACAAAACTAACGGAGACATCCCATGCAAATTTCGCGACGTTCGATGCTCGTTGCCGCTGGCGCGAGCGCCCTGACTTTGCCGGCGACCCAAGCCTTGGCACAAAAGGCCGAGTTCACCTACAAGTACGCCAACAACCTGCCAGTCACCCACCCCATGAATTTGCGCGCCAAGGAAATGACCGACGCAATCCGCACTGAAACCAATGGCCGGGTAGATATCCAGTTGTTTCCCAATAACCAGTTGGGTTCTGATACCGACATGTTGAGCCAGTTGCGCTCCGGCGGCATTGAGTTTTTCACCTTGTCAGGCCTCATTTTGTCCACGCTGGTGCCCGCCACATCCATCAGCGGCATTGGTTTTGCATTTCCGGATTACGACGCAGTCTGGAGGGCCATGGACGGCGATTTGGGCGCCTACATCCGCGCGCAAATTTCCAAGGCCGGGCTGGTGGCGATGGACAAAATCTGGGACAACGGCTTTCGCCAGATCACCTCATCGAGCAAACCCATCCTGAGCCCGGCAGACCTGAAGGGCTTCAAGATCCGGGTGCCGGTGTCGCCACTTTGGACGTCGATGTTCAAGGCCTTTGATGCAGCGCCCGCTTCCATCAATTTCGGCGAGGTCTATTCCGCCTTGCAAACCAAAGTGGTGGAGGGCCAGGAGAACCCGCTGGCCATCATCGCAACTGCCAAGCTGTATGAGGTGCAGAAGTACTGTTCGATGACCAACCATATGTGGGACGGTTTCTGGTTCCTGTCGAACCGCAAGGCTTGGGAGCGTTTGCCCAAGGACTTGCAAACCATTGTTGCCAAGCACATCAATGCCGCCGGCCTGAAGGAACGCGCCGACGTGGCAGAGCTCAACGCTTCGCTGCAAAAAGACCTTGCCAGCAAGGGCATGCTTTTTAACCAGCCCAAAACACAGGCATTCCGGGAGCAACTGCAAAAGGCCGGTTTCTATGGCGAATGGAAAGCCAAATACGGCGACGAGGCCTGGGGCATTCTGGAAGCCGCCAGCGGCAAGCTGGCCTGAGGCGACGCGTCCAGTATGGATTCCACACCAGCGCCGCTTGCAAATCCGAGTCCGTGGCTCGGCAAAGTCGATGTGGTTTTGGGATGGATGGTCGAGGTTCCCGCGGCGCTGCTGGTGCTGGCCGACATTCTGGTTTTGCTCAGTGGCGTAGTGGCACGTTTTGTCATGCACAAGCCCTTGGTGTGGTCGGACGAACTGGCCTCCATGCTGTTTTTGTGGCTTGCGATGCTGGGCTCAGTCGTGGCATTGCGACGCGGCGAACATATGCGCATGACGGCATGGGTCAGCCGCGTACCGGGCCAACACCAGGCCTTGCTGGAGGCGCTATCGATCAGCGCATGCCTGGCCTTTCTGGCGATGGTGGCCTGGCCAGCCTGGGACTACGCCGCCGACGAGGCATTCATCACGACGCCGGCGCTGGAGATATCGAATATCTGGCGCGCCGCCGCCTTGCCGGTCGGCGTCGTTCTCATGGCAGCATTTGCCACGCTGCGCCTGCTGCGGGTGGGCGACCGGACCCAGCGCCTGCAGTCACTCGCTGGCACGTTGGCCATCGTGCTGGCGTTCTGGCTGGCACATCCCTTGTTCGAGGATTTGGGACGCTGGAACCTGGTGATCTTTTTTGTGCTGGTCGTCGCTTGCTGCGTTTTTGCGGGTATTCCAATCGCGTTTGCATTTGGACTCGGAACCTTCGGCTACCTCGCGCTGTGCACCACCACGCCACTGCCAGTCATCGTCGGGCGCATGGACGAAGGCATGTCGCATTTAATTTTGCTGGCAGTTCCCTTGTTTGTGTTTTTGGGACTGCTGATCGAGATGACCGGAATGGCCAAAGCGATGGTGGCTTTTCTGGCCAGCCTGCTGGGTCGGGTGCGCGGCGGTCTGTCGTATGTGCTGGTGGGGGCCATGTATCTGGTGTCAGGTATTTCAGGCTCCAAAGCGGCCGACATGGCCGCGGTCGCGCCCGCACTGTTTCCTGAAATGCGCCAGCGTGGCGCCCGGGACGGCGAACTGGTGGCGCTGCTGGCCGCCACCGGCGCACAAACCGAAACCGTGCCCCCCAGCCTGGTGCTGATCACGATTGGTTCGGTGACCGGCGTGTCGATTGCCGCCCTGTTCACAGGCGGATTGCTGCCCGCACTGGTGCTCGGTTTGCTGCTTTGTATGGTGGTCGGTTATCGCTACCGGTTTGAGGACGTCAGTCGGGTCAGGCGCACACCATGGCCAGAGGTAGCTCGACTGGCGCTGGTCGCGTTACCGGCTTTGGCGCTGCCAGTCGTGATCCGCGCCGCCGTGGTCGAGGGCGTGGCAACTGCTACGGAAGTCTCCACCATCGGAATTGCCTATGCGGTGCTGGCGGGTCTGCTGGTTTACCAGCAATTTGACTGGCGCCGGATTGGTCCCTTGCTGGTCAGCACGGCGTCGCTGTCGGGGTCAATATTGCTCATCATTGGCACCGCCACTGCCATGGCCTGGGGGCTGACGCAGTCCGGATTTTCCAACTGGCTGGCGCTTGAGATGGAGCGTTTGCCCGGCGGTGCACCCATGTTTCTGGCCGTCTCCATTGCAATATTTACCGTGCTGGGATCGGTGCTGGAGGGGATTCCGGCAATCGTGCTGTTTGGCCCGCTGCTGTTCCCGATTGCGCGCCATCTGCAGATTCACGAAGTGCACTACGCCATGGTGGTCGTGCTGTCCATGGGTCTGGGTTTGTTTGCCCCGCCGCTGGGGGTAGGCTATTACGCGGCCTGCGCCATTGGACGGGTCAACCCGGACGACGGCATCCGGCCCATTATGGGGTACCTGCTCGTGCTATTGCTTGGCACGGTGGTTGTCGCTGCAATACCATGGCTGTCGATCGGATTTTTGTAACTTCATCGGTCAGAAAGTAGCACTGGATCAGCGACAGGCGGGAACCTGGGCATTAAAGCGATCCATGAATTCCGGCTCGGACTGCAAAAATTTGTTGCCAAAGTACGCATGCAACGGGCTGTCCTGTGCCACCACCATCTTGAATGCCTTGGGATTGATGTTCTGGTTTTTCATGGCCTCCCCGATCGCCTGATCACCCCCCAAAATCGCGTCGGCACGGCCCGCCAGAAAAGCCTGCAGCAACAACGCATCGGTTTGGGGTCGCAGCACAACGTTGAATTTT
>CAIOLZ010000174.1 GCA_903859265.1 uncultured beta proteobacterium | reverse complement strand
GCCGGTGGGGTTAAGCTGCACACACACGGTGCGTTGTTGTGCCACCGCGATTTTTTGGGCAGCCCGCAACAGGCTCAGGGTTTCGTCATGGAAGCCACGGCTGATGAAAATACCCGTATTGAGGGCCGCTGGCGCGGCATAAATGGCCAATACACCCAAAATTAGTATCACCATAATTAGTTCGATCATGGTGAAGCCGCCGACCTTTTGAAGCTTTGACGTTAGGTGAAGCATCCCATTCTCCAAGCGCATCAGCACCGATATCTACATGCCACCGAAGCCGATTGAGCCCGCCGTGCAAGAGCCTATCCAAAAACCGCAACGCCTAAAGGATGCTTGGCATTCGATATTACGGAATGTATGTAATGTAGGCGTTAGCGGTATTGCCGCTCGAAGTTTGCGTGACGACACAGGTTTGGGAATTACCTAAAGTGGCAACAAGTGCCGTGTTGGGCAATGTATAGCCTGTCGGCAAAACCCCGCCCTGCAACAGGGCAGCGGCTGCGGTTGAACAACTCAGTCCTGTCAATGAAACAGTCGCAGCGCGTGCCGCAACGCTACCAACTGATCTGGACGCGTAATTTACAGTGCTTGCTGAAGTAATAGAGCCTGCAACGCCCTGCAAAGCGGCTGCTTGTGCGTCGGCAGACAAGTTGACAAATTTGGGAAGCGCCACTGCCGCCAAAATTCCCAAAATCACAATGACCATCACCAACTCAATCAGCGTAAAACCGCGTTGCACTTTTTTCATATTCCAACCTTTTAAATTTGAATCGCCCGACTTGCTCGAGCCTCTTGTCGGTGGAAGCACAAACAGGTCAAGTCCCTATGGATTTTAGGGACTACGCACCGATTTGTACATTAACTTTGTGTGCTAAGTGGAAGATTTAATTGGGATTTAGGTGATATTTCTCACTATTGAATCACCTGACCCTGCCAGACATAGGTGCGTAGTGGCATCAATTGCAGGGGCCCGGGCGGATTGCTCACACGAAACCAAAGCACGCCCAGATCGCTGGCTGGCTCCAGCCCCTGCGGGTTCATGGGTCGATAGCCAATACACACGCAATCTTTGTCAAAGACCCAGCTCCCAGGCGCAACGCCAGCGATCGCCGACATGGAGACTTCGCCCACGTAATTGGGTGGCAATCGGTCCAGAACCTTGAACGGGTTGCGTTGCGAATTGGCAGCATTGCCTTGCGGACTTTGCAAACTTTTTTTCAAGTGGTCGGCCACCAAGGAGAAGCGCAAGGCCCCCAGCGTCGCCTGAACCGTGCCAATTTCCGCCTGAGCCTGCAGTCTCTGAGAGGCCAGACCAAGTGCCACGATAAATACCAGGAGCAATCCCGCCAAAATCAGCCACTCCAGCGTACGACCGGTCCAGACCCATTTGACGGCAGAACCAGATGTCGCGCCCGCCACTTCATCCGCCCCCTTTGCCCATAGCCGCCTGCCCCATGTTCCACAAGGGAAGGAACACACCAAGCGCCAACAGCAAAACCAGTACGCCGATGATCGCCAACATAATGGGTTCGATCGACGCCGAGAGTCCCTTGATGGCGTAATCGGTGTCGCGCTCGTACATCTCGGCGATCTCGAACAACAAGTGGTCAAGTTCGCCGGTCTCTTCTCCCACATTGATCATCTGCAACACCACGGGGGTAAAAACTCCGGTGGCAGCCGCGCAACGCGAAATACTCTCGCCGCGCTCAATGCCGTCGCGCATTTGCTCGATGCGGCTACCGATGTACGCGTTGTCCACCGTCATGGCGACCACCGTAAGGGCTTGCACCACTGGCACGCCGGCCTGACTTGCCAGCGCGAAGCTGCGCGCAAACCGTGCCAGGGTAGCCTTTTGAACAATGTCGCCAACAATCGGCAGCCTGAGCTTGTAAGCGTCCCAACGGTAGCGTCCCTCCGTCGTGTGGACGTAGTTGCGCACCGCGTAAGCGCCGCCTATCCCACCCACAAGAAGCATGGGCCACCACGCAATCATCCAGGAAGAAAAAGCCAATAGCCCACGCGTGATCAGCGGCAGTTCCGTGTGAAAGCCCTCGAAGACTTTGGCAAACACGGGAATGACAAAAATATTGAGCACCGTGATCGCGACCGCCATCGCTGCCAGAACAAATGTCGGATAGCGCATTGCTTGCTTGATGCGTTCGCGCACGTCGCGCTCAAATTCCAGATGTTCAGCAAGGCGCAGGAAAACATCGGTCAGCTTGCCGGTCATCTCGCCAACACGAATCATCGAAATATAAAACCCGCCGAACAAATCACTGTGCCGCGCCATGGCGGCTGAAAGTTCACGCCCCTGATCAAGGCTGGAGCGGATGTCCTTGAACAAATCCACCATGGCCGGCTTGCTGGCCGACGCCTGCAGGCCGGCGAATGCGCGCAATATGGGGACACCTGCCTTGTTCAGCGTGTACATCTGGCGCGAGAACAACAACAGGTCTTCGACCACCACCGGCTTGCGATTGAGCCGCTGGAACCAGCTCTCGCCGTCGGTCAAGTCACCCTTCGCAACTTTGGGCGCAATATGGATCGGCGCAACTCCAATCGCCATGAGCTGATCGGCGACTCCGGTTTCGGTCATCGCCTCCAGCTCACCGGAAACCGCTTCTCCGAGATTGTTGCGCCCGCGCCAGGCGTAGGTTGCCATTGTGCTCAGACCTCAGCATTCAGGGCGTCATCAATTTCAAATCCGATGCGCATTGCTTCGGACATTGAGGTGCTGCCCTGTCGCACCAATTCGAGTGCATGGTGGGCCATCGTGCGGCCTCTCATGCGCTCCCGTGCCGCGCGCAAAAACGCGGCCGGGTCAGAGCGGGAGGCCGCCTGCGCGAGCGCAGCATCCATTTCCAGCATCTCGTAAACGCCCTGGCGACCCAGGTAGCCGGTGCCATTGCACACCGAACAACCCATGCCCCGCATTGCCTGGATCGGCTCTGCGTTGACATTCATGTTGCTCAGCCAAGCGCTTTCCTGTGCCGTAGGTGACTGCGGGGCGACGCATTCCTTGCAGTTCAGGCGCACCAGCCGCTGCGCGATCACGCCTTGCAAGGAGGTTGCCACCATGAATGCTGGGACTCCCATGTCTAGCAGCCGAAACGGCGTACTGATGGCGTCACGGGTGTGCAAGGTGGACAACACAAGATGACCGGTAATAGCTGCCCGCAAACCGATTTCCGCGGTCTCGGTGTCGCGCATTTCGCCCACCAGAATGACATCCGGGTCCTGCCGCAAACAGGATCGCAAGACCTTGGCGAACGTCAGATCAATCTTGTCGTTGACCTGCACCTGGGTCAGGCCAGCGAGCCGGTATTCCACCGGGTCTTCGACCGTGATGACTTTGAGTTCGGCGGCATTGACCTCCGCCAATGCCGCATACAGGGTGGTCGTTTTGCCCGAGCCGGTAGGCCCCGTGACCAACAGCATGCCCGAATTGCGCCCGAGCAACTCCCGGAAACGCAGCAGCATATCCTGCGGCATTCCAATGCTGTCGAGCCGGCGCATGCCGGCGCCCTGAACCAGCAAGCGCATCACCGCAGACTCACCGTAATTGGTCGGCAGGGTGGACAAACGCACATCAATGGTGTTGTCCTTGAGCCTGACGCTGAAGCGCCCGTCCTGCGGCAGCCGCTTCTCGGAAATGTCCAGTCCCGCCATCAGCTTCAGGCGTTGTGCCAGCGCGCCACCGATGCGCTTGTCGGCCTGTGTCTGGGTCTGCAACACGCCGTCAACACGCACCCGGATTTGCAGGCTGGCCTCCTGCGGCTCGATGTGCACGTCACTCGCACCAACTTGCATGGCATCTTCAAACAGCGATTGCAGCAGGCGCACGACGGGCGCGCCTTCAATGCCCACGCTGGCGGAGAGCTCGCCGAAATCAACAGCATCGCCGAGGTCTTTTTCCAGCGCGCGTGCCAGATCGCTGATTTCATCGGTGCGCCGGTACAAACGGTCAAAGGCGGCAGCAAGGTGGCTCTCTGGCACGGCTGCAATAGCGAGGTTGCGCTTAAGAATGCGGGTCAGTTCGTCATAGGCGAACAGGTCCAGCGGATCGGCCAGCGCAACCAGCAAAAGCTCGCCTTTGTCTTCCAGCGCCAAAGCCTTGAAACGCCGCGCAACCGATTCCGGTAAAAGCTTGACGACATCGGCGCGAAACGGAAAAGTTTTCAGATTGACGAATGGAATACGCAACTGGCGCGCAAGTCCGTTGGCCAGCAGTTCTTCGGTGATGACGCCTCGCTCAATCAGCAGGCGCCCGACCTTTTTGCCGGTAGCGCGCTGCAGTTCCAGGGTTTGAAGCAACTGTTCCTGGGATATCAGTTTTTGCTGGACCAGAACGTCACCCAAACGCAACTTTTCCGGCCGGCCCGACACCGGGCGGGACGCTTCGGGGGCGGGCGGCGTGCCAAGCGGTGTGGCTGCCATGTTCAAGCGCGTCTCCTTTAGGGTTGGGAAAAATAATAGCATGCGGCCCATCGCCTACGATGTCGAAAAAAGCACTAGCATTGCCGCGCATGGAACGCTCAGACAACACCGCCCCCCAAATGCCCGGAAAAGAAGGCTTCTCCGGCGCGGAATATGCCGCCCGTCTGCTTGCCGCGCCGCAAGCGCTGACCAATCTGACCTTGGAGGAAGCGCGCATTGTTGTGGGCTACATGGTTCCCCGGTTTTTTGCGGCGAACACTACTTTCATCCGGGAAGGTGACACGGGTGACGATGGCTTCATGGCGCTGCTGGTGGAAGGTGACGTCGTGGTGGAACGCATTACCGTGAGCCGCACGGAGCCGGTAACGGTCAAAGTGCTCGGCCCCGGCAGTCTGATCGGTGAGATGGGGCTGGTGGATCAGGAGCCCCGCTCAGCTTCGTGCACCGCCAGCAGCGACATCTGGTGCGCCATTTTGACCCGCAAGGCGATTGACACCATGGTGATCCGGCACCCCATCGTTGCCGCACGGCTGTTGCTGGGTGTATCGGCAAACATCGCCGAGCGGCTGCGCGACACCACACGCCAGCTAAAGCTTTACGTGCGTCTGGCAGCAGCCATGCGCGATGAGTTGGTGCACACGCCTGCGCCGCCAAAGGACAGACAATAGCCGCCCACCCACAGCGCCGCTTGCCCCTTGTCCCACCAGCTCATTCTTCGCGAGGTTTTTGGCTATGACCATTACCGCGGACCGCAACAAGCGATCGTTGACCATGTCGTTCAAGGCGGAGACGCGCTTGTTCTGATGCCCACGGGGGGCGGAAAAAGTCTGTGTTACCAGATTCCTGCCATTGCCCGGCGGCAAAGCGGGCATGGCGTGACCATCGTGATATCGCCGCTGATTGCACTGATGCATGACCAGGTCGGTGCCTTGCACGAGGCCGGGGTCAGCGCCGCTTATTTGAACTCGACGCTCACCGGCGATGAGGCCTATCAGGTAGAGCAGCGCCTGGTGCGCGGCGACGTCACTTTGCTGTATGCCGCGCCGGAGCGCATCACAACCCCACGTTTCCTGGCGCAACTCGACGCGCTGTTTGCGCGCGGACAGCTCAGCCTGTTTGCGATTGACGAGGCGCACTGCGTCAGCCAGTGGGGCCACGACTTCAGGCCCGAGTACCGGGCGCTAACGGTGCTGCATGAACGCTATCCCGGCATTCCCCGCGTGGCCCTCACGGCTACGGCCGACGACCTGACACGGGCCGATATTCTGGAACGCCTGCAGTTGCAGGACGCACGCGCATTTGTGAGCAGCTTCGACCGACCCAACATCCGTTACACCATCGTGGAAAAACGCGACGCCACGGCACAGCTGCTGCGGTTTATCGAGCGGGAACATGAAGGCGATGCCGGCGTGGTCTATTGCCAGTCACGCCGCAAAGTGGATGACATTGCCCAGACTCTGGTCGATGCCGGCATCCTGGCCTTGCCCTACCACGCGGGCCTGGACAGCGCGGTCCGCCAGACAAACCAGGACCGTTTTTTACGTGAGGAGGGCATCGTCATGGTCGCCACCATTGCCTTTGGCATGGGAATCGACAAACCTGACGTCCGCTTTGTCGCCCATCTGGACATGCCCAAAAACATAGAGGGGTATTACCAGGAAACCGGGCGCGCCGGGCGCGATGGACTACCTGCCGACGCATGGATGTGCTACGGCCTGCAGGACGTAGTGAACCAGCGCCGCATGATCGACGAAAGTCCGGCAGGCGAAGCATTCAAGCAGGCCCTGCGCGGCAAGCTCGACGCCCTTTTGGGGCTTGCCGAAGCCACGGATTGCCGCCGGGTACGCCTGCTGGCGTATTTTGGCGAAGCGAGCAAGCCTTGTGGAAATTGCGACAACTGCCTGCATCCCCCAGCCGTGTGGGACGGGACCGATGCCGCACGCAAGTTGCTCAGCACGATCTACCGCATTGGGCAGGGCAGCGGCATGGCGTTTGGTGCCGGCCACTTGATGGACGTTGTTCGAGGCAAGGCGACTGAAAAGGTTACGCAGTACGGCCACCAGACGCTCAGCACCTTCGGGCTTGGAAGTGATTTCAGTGAAGTGCAATTACGCGGGGTGTTACGCCAATTGATTGCCATGGGCGCGGTGGCCGTGGACGCGCAGGCCTTTAATACGCTGGTGCTGACGCCAGCCTCGCGGGCCGTATTGCGCGGCGAGGTGGCAGTGCGGCTGCGCGAATCGGCATCTTCGGCAACTGACAAAAAGACCAAACGCAACGTGCGCTTGGGGACCGTGGTGAAAGCGCCCATTGAGCTCGACAGCAACGGTTTGTTGCGGTATTCAGCGCTCAAAGCATGGCGGGCCGAAGTGGCGCGCCAGCACAACTTACCGGCGTATGTGATTTTTCACGATGCGACGCTGGCGGCTATCGCGCACTCTGCGCCGCGCTCGCTGGGCGATTTGCAAGGCATCAGCGGCATTGGTGCTAAAAAAATGGAAGCCTACGCGCAGGAGGTGCTGCGCGTGGTCGGCAGCCATTAATGCCGGCGAAACCCGCTCTCGTAAGCCATAGCAGCCCCGGACATGGTGTTTTGAAGGCGTTCTATAGCGCGGTTGTGGCGTTCGCAGGCGGTCGCTTTGGTGGCCTGCTGGCGGTGGTGCTGAATCAGTTTATGCAGCTTGTTGCGGCATGCATCCAGCGCGCCAGCAAAGTTCAGGGCAATGTAGGCAGAGTGGTCAGCCTGGGTCTGGCGGAATTCGTCTGACCAATAGTTAAACAACTGCCATTTGTAAGTGCCTTTTTCGGGAACCTGAATCGTGTCTCTGTTCATAGTTGCGGTGTCGATTTGCGATGGAATGCCGGTTCGGCGTCCCTGGTGCTAATGACGCACGGGCGTCTTGAACGGTTGACAAATCGCACCACCAAAGTGATGAAATGCCATTGACGGGAACATTTTCAGCAGGTTGCACCGCCTTGGTGCGCAAATTTGCGGGGCAGGCAACGGCAGGGGTCGCTAAAATACGCGGAGCTGAAATTTAATGGTTTGAATTGAAGGTTTTTATGTCATCTCCTGCCCAACATAACGAATCCCACGAAATCGACCCGGTCGAGGCGGTAGTGCCATTGATGCCGTTGGTACTTCCAGTGGCGGGGGGCGTGCTGATTTTCTTGCTGGCCTTCATAGCCGTCTTCATGTCCTGAACCGAAAGCGATCCGACTGTGACATTCCGTTTTACTGCAAATGTCGGGTTGGCTTGCGTTTTCGCAGCTATGGTCCAGCTTGCCTCGGTAGGCGGGCAGGAGGCCTGGGCAGGCACAACGCCCTCTGCGGACGGCAGCGCCAGTGGGTCGCCCGTTGCGGGAACCCCCGCGTGCAAAGGCTTGCTGCAAAAAACGTTTTTGCGGCTACAGGATGAACAACCGCAAAACCTGTGCCAATACGCAGGCAAAGTGGTGCTAGTCGTCAACACGGCCAGCTATTGCGGATTTACCTCGCAGTACGAGGGCCTGGAAAAACTCTACGCCAAAGACAGTGCCCGGGGATTGGTGGTGCTTGGCTTTCCGTCCAACGATTTCGGGCAGCAAGAGCCTGGCGACAGCAAGCAAATTGCCGAGTTTTGCCACAACACTTATGGCGTGAAATTCCCGATGTTTGAGAAGTCGGTAGTGTCCGGCGCGTCGGCCAACCCGCTTTTCAAAGAACTCGCAGCGGCAACAGGGCGCTCTCCGATGTGGAACTTCTACAAATACCTGATTGGCCGCAACGGCCAGGCAATTGCCGCCTATTCCAGTTTGACCTCCCCGGACGACTCCAAACTGACGGCCGATATTGAGCGCGCGCTCAGCGCCAGATAAAACCACAACGCCTGAAACACGCAAGGCGTTTGCGCTGACGTTGTCCAGCGTCTGCGCTGCGGTTACTTTTTAACGAAATTTCGTGCATAAACCCATGCGGGTTTTGCATAACTTTTGCAGGTAACCGCTTTGTAACTCGGGTACCAATTCCTAGAATAGCGGGTCATTAGGGGGTGAGCGCGCCCTAGGCAGTCCCGGGAATTGCATTCTCAAAACCAACGGCTTGTTGGCTTCGAAAAGACTATTTTCAAACTACGGAGCTTTTTCATGAATTCACCGGTAATGCAGGGACTCACGCTCAACGCGCCCAGCTATGTCAGAAATGCAAAATTGATCGCCTGGGTCGCCGACATGGCAGCACTGTGCAAGCCGACATCGATTCACTGGTGCGACGGCTCCGAAGAGGAATACCAGCGCCTGTGCGAGCAACTGGTCCAGAGCGGTACGTTTAAAAAGCTCAACCCCGCCAAGCGGCCCAACAGCTTTCTGGCCTGCTCCGACCCCAGCGATGTGGCGCGGGTGGAAGACCGCACCTTTATATGCAGCGACAAGAAAGAAAACGCGGGCCCCACCAACAACTGGATGGCACCCGCCGATATGCGCAAGTTGCTGCAAGTTGGCAAAGACGGTGAAAAAGCCCTTTTTGACGGCTGCATGAAGGGCCGCACCATGTATGTGGTGCCTTTCTCGATGGGCCCACTGGGCTCCCACATCGCGCACATCGGCATCGAACTCAGCGACAGTGCTTATGTCGCGGTCAACCAGCGCATCATGACCCGCATGGGCAAGGCGGTGTACGACGTGTTGGGCGTGGATGGCGCATTTGTTCCCTGCGTGCACACCGTCGGTGCGCCGCTGGAGGCGGGTCAGGCCGACGTCGCCTGGCCTTGCAACAAAACCAAGTACATCGTCCATTACCCAGAAACCCGCGAAATCTGGTCCTATGGTTCTGGTTACGGCGGCAATGCCCTGCTTGGCAAGAAGTGCTTTGCACTGCGCATTGCCTCCAACATGGGCCGTGACCAGGGCTGGCTCGCTGAACATATGTTGATTCTTGGCGTGACCAACCCGCAAGGCAAAAAGTACCACGTCGCGGCGGCTTTCCCAAGCGCCTGCGGTAAGACCAACTTCTCCATGCTGGTTCCACCAGCCGGTTTTGATGGCTGGAAGGTAACGACCATTGGTGACGATATTGCGTGGATCAAACCCGGGCCCGACGGCAAGCTGTACGCGATCAACCCGGAAGCCGGTTACTTTGGCGTCGCACCCGGCACCAACTACCACACCAACCCAAACTGCATGGCGAGTCTGGACAAGAATGTCATTTTCACCAACGTAGCGCTGACCGACGACGGCGACGTCTGGTGGGAAGGGATGGAAAAAGACACCGGCACCGTGCCCGCACACCTGATCGACTGGCAGGGCAAGGATTGGACACCCGCTATCGCCAAGGAGACCGGCGCCAAGGCGGCTCACCCCAACGCGCGCTTTACTGTCACCGCGACCAACAATCCGGCGCTGGACGCCGCTTGGGACGATGCCAATGGCGTGGCAATTGACGCTTTCATTTTTGGCGGACGCCGCTCCACCACCGTGCCTTTGATAACCGAAGCCCGCAACTGGGTCGAGGGCGTCTATATGGCCGCTACGATGGGCTCGGAAACCACGGCTGCGGCCGCCGGACAACAAGGCGTGGTGCGTCGTGATCCCTTTGCGATGTTGCCTTTCATCGGCTACAACATGAGCGACTACTTTCAGCACTGGCTCAACATGGGTGAAAAACTGGGCAAGTCAGGCGCCAAGCTGCCCAAGATCTTCACCACCAACTGGTTTCGCAAAGGCGACGATGGCAAATTCGTC
>CAIOLZ010000173.1 GCA_903859265.1 uncultured beta proteobacterium | reverse complement strand
GGCGTGCATTCCATCAAGGGTAGCAACATGGTGGTTTCGCTTTACGCCAAGGGCACGGACGCCGGCAAAGACACGCTCAACCGCATGTTTCAACAGTCCCTGGCGCGTTTCGCTGAGCCGGTGACGGTGGAGGGGTAGGATGCGTAAACAACAGGAGAGTAACAATGCTTAAAAACACACGAGAAGCGATCAGTGAAACCAGCCCATTTATGCTGACTGGGTTGTTTTGGCTGGCAATCGGATTGCCCACTGTTTCGGCTATTGGCTACGGCGTTTATTACTTTACGGCACCGGCCAAGGTTGCAATCGAAAACCGGACGTTTCACCAGTCTCAGCCCTATCAGGACGGCATGGCGCGCGATCTGGACAACTGGCGCATGGCATATTCAACCGCCACGCCGGAAGGCAAGGAAATCATTCGGGCCACCATTCGGCACCGCTTTGCTGGTTTCGATGCCTCTGTATTGCCTTCTGACGATCAAGCCTTTCTCGCGGAGATGAAGTAACATGAACATCGCATACATGGGCATCGCCCTGCTTTCGCTCGTTGCCATTGAAGGCCCAAGTTCCTGCGCTGGCGTGCCGGAATCAGACCAGAAGCAGAGCGCACAGCAAGAGGTAATGCTGGCGCAAGCGACCGGCGCCATCGGCATGCCTGCGATCACCAATTTCCAAGAGCGGCGGATGCTCAAACAGATTTTGGAATTACGGGACACGGCGGTAACAACTGTGACTTACATTACCGACCTGTCCGGCCATTTGCATAAGGTCTGTGACAGCATCGGCTACGGGTTGCCCTATGCCACGCAATACACAAACCCCGGCAAGCCTGTAGGTGGCGGTCAAGCGTTGGCAGTTTTACCGCAGGCTGACCCGAACGGTTTGTTTTCGCCTGCCAGCGCCGAGGGGACGTGGATTAACTGTCTCAACCCGACAACCAAAAGCGTGCAGGTTGTTTACATTGAGCCGCGCGTTATCGTTTCGCCATTTGCGCTTAGTGTGCCATGACCACCCCCGCGACGCACGCCGATCTGAGGGCGGCGCTGGAGTTTTATGCAACATATTGGTGCGGTGAAAACAATGCCACACCATCGGCTTCATTGCTGCATGATATGGGCGAGCGTGCGCGTAAGGCCCTCGCCGCCCTCGCGCTCCCCGCCGATGAGGTGCGGTTGCGGGTTAGGTGGGAGGATGCGTGCGACGAGCAAATTCGTCTATTTATCGGACCTTTGCTTGCGGGTGAAATTTATTTTGCCAACGAACGTAGGGGGTGGGTCACTGTACCAAGGTGGAGCGGTTTACGCACAAACCACCCCAACCGCGACGCCGCCCGCGAGGCGCTGGTTAAGGCGGTCGGGGGAGAGGGGTGATGGCTAGGTTCCTCAAATATGCTGCGGTATTTATTGCGTGGACGCTAGTAAGCGCATTAGCCTTTACAATCATAGGCGACGTTCTGGGTATTCCATATTACTACAGATATCCAGGTGCATCGCTTAATAAGGCGCAGGGTGCAGTTTCGGCTGCGTTTGTTATTTTGATGATGGCTCGCTGGGAACGCACCACCCCATGACGCTCCCCGCGCTCCTAACCGTGCAGGAGGCGGCGCGTGGGTGAGCGCGTGCGCAAGGCCGAGGTAGCGCGGATGCTGGCGGTGTCGCCGCGCACAGTGCTGGACATGGCCCGTGCTGGCCGCTTGCCTGGGGCGTGCCAGGTCGGCAGCATATGGACGTTCGACCCCGACAAGGTGCGAGCGTTCATTGCCCGTCAGGAAGCCAAGGCCCTATGCCCTCAAACCTCGTTCAGCGCGGCGGCGTCTGGTATGCCCGGCTTTACGCGGGCGGTCGTGAACGACGAATCAGCCTACGCACGGGCGATCTCAAGGAAGCCCGCAAAAGGCTCAAGGGCGCAAAAACGCAGTTCGAGCGCAGCCGCTTCGGGATAGAGCCGGAAGCGACCTGGCAGG
>CAIOLZ010000172.1 GCA_903859265.1 uncultured beta proteobacterium | reverse complement strand
GCGCCAGTTCCGCCACCGTGATGGTTTCAGGCACATGCACTTCGATCACGCGCGTCTCTTGAGGAGCCTGCTGCATCGGCAAGTCGGTGCGGTCGCGGTCATTGCCACGGCGGCCACGCGGGCCGGCCCGCCAGTTGGTGGAACGGCCAGCACCAGCTCCCGTATCGCCACGCGTTTTAAGTTCTTTTTTCTTGGCCGGATCGCCTGCCCAACTGCTCGACAGTTTGGCGGATTTAACTTCCTTGCCCGCCCCCGAAGGCGCAGAGGTCGCCGCAGCACCGGCCGCAGTTTTAGCCGGTTTGGCCACCGTTGAACCTGCTGCCGGCTTGTGCAGTGTTCCCTTGAGGCCAGCCTTCGCATCGGCTGCAGGTTTGGGCTCCTCGGGCTTTTTGGCTACGAGCACCTTCTTGGGTGCCGACATCATCGAACGAATCGCTGCCGCTTCTGCTTCGGCCTTGCGCCGGCGGTTGCCCAAATCCGCAGCACGCGCCACTTCTTCATCTGCAACTGCCTTGGACGCCGCGGCCGCTTTTGCACGCACTTGTGCGGCGACCCGGACCGCTTCCTCGGCCTGTTCGGCTGCAACTCTGGGTGCGTCATCGACCGGGTTCGACTTGGAAGCCACATCGACCTGTTCCTGAGCCGCAGCCGCTGCCTCTTGCGCCGCGGCAGCCAGCGCGGCTTCACGGGCCTTGGCTTCCTGCTCTTCGCGTTCGCGGCGCTTTCTCTGCAAATCCTCTTCCTGCCGACGAATCAACTCTGCCTGTCGCCGCGCTTCTTCCTCGCGCCGGGCGAGTTCCTGGTGATCGATGGCCGGCGCCACCGCCGCATCCGCAATGTCATCCTGTTCGACCACCGACTCCGCTGGCGCATCAGCTCCGTCTTCGCGCCGCACAAACGTGCGCTTCTTGCGGACTTCCACCTGAATGGTGCGTGCACGACCTGTGGAATCCGCTTGCTTGATCTCGGTCGTTTGCTTTTTAACAAGCGTGATTTTCTTGCGCTCGCCGCCGGTCGTACCGTGGCTGCTTTGCAGAAAACTAAGCAGACTGTGCTTATCCGCGTCGGTCAGCACATCGGATGCCGCCGACTTGGCAACACCGGCCGACTTCAACTGTTCCAACAGTGTTTCGGTTGATTTTTTGAGTTCATTGGCAAACTCTGCGACGGTCGTACTGGACATTTATTGGGTAACCTTTAGTTTGGCAATCGGTGCGAAATGCGCCCATTGCCAGCCATCACTGAAAATTGGTAGTCATAACAAGGGCTTTAAGCTTGTGGAGCAACGTCATTGGCAAACCAATGTTCACGCGCTTTCATAATCAAGGCTTTGGCGTCATCCGCGCTTTGGCCAGTGATCTCTGTCAACTCGTCGACGGCCAGATCCGCCAGATCGTCAAGTGTGTTTACGCCGCTCTCGGCCAATTTGCTGATCAGCTCGAGGCTCAAACCTTCCATGTCGCGCAAATCCTGCGAAACACTATCGACGTCCTCTTCCCGCGCGATTTCCATCGTCAGCAATGCGTCTTTGGCGCGATTGCGTAGCTCGTGCACCGTGTCCTCATCGAAGCTTTCGATTTCCAGCATTTCCTGCAAGGGAACGTAGGCCACTTCTTCCAGACTGGTGAAACCCTCTGCGATCAGGATGTCGGCGATTTCTTCGTCAACATCGAGCTTCTCCATGAAAAGTTTGCGTCCCGAATCAGTTTCCGAAGCCAATTTCTGGGCCGACTCGGCTGCATCCATGATGTTGATTTTCCAACCGGTCAGTTCAGACGCCAGTCGCACGTTCTGGCCACCGCGTCCGATGGCGATCGCCAGATTTTCTTCATCGACCACCACATCCATGGCGTGCCGCTCTTCGTCCACAACGATGGACGAAACATTGGCAGGCGCCAATGCACCAATGACAAATTGAGCGGGGTCTTCGCTCCATAAAACAATATCGACCCGCTCGCCTGCGAGCTCATTGGTGACGCCATTGACGCGGGTTCCGCGCACACCAACGCACGTGCCAATCGGGTCAACACGTTTGTCATGGGAGAGCACGGCAATCTTGGCGCGCGAACCTGCGTCACGGGCACAGGATTTGATTTCCAGCAGACCCTGCTCAATTTCCGGCACTTCCTGACGGAACAGTTCGATCATGAACTCCGGTGCAGAACGCGACAGCACAATGGGCGCGCCACGCAGGGTCAGATCAACTTCCATGATCATGGCCCGCACGCGGTCACCGGTGCGCAAGTTTTCTTTGGGAATCATCTCGCTGCGGCGCAGACGGCCTTCCACGCGACCGCTTTCAACGATCAGGTCACCCTTGTCCATGCGCTTGACGGTGCCGACAAAAATCTTTTCTCCACGCGCCATAAAGTCGTTGAGCAGCATCTCGCGCTCGGCGTCACGGATTTTTTGAAGAATCACCTGCTTGGCTGCCATCGCTCCGATACGGCCGATGGGCACCGAGGGAATGGACTCTTCAATGTATTCGTCAACTTCGATGTCTTCGATTTGCTCTTTGGCTTCGAACAACAGAATTTCCTGATCAGGCAACTGAAGTCCAGCCTCATCGGGCACGACGTGCCAGCGGCGAAAGGTTTCGTAATTGCCACTATCGCGGTCCAGCGCCACCCGGATGTCAACATCTCCCGGATACAGTTTTTTGGTCGCTTGTGCCAGAGCGGCTTCAACAGCGCCCAAAACCACATCACGCTCCACGTTTTTTTCACGGGAAATTGCTTCAACGAGCATTAATAATTCGCGATTCATGCCATGACTCTCCTGAACACTCTATTCAATCCAAACAAACAAAATTCATCTGCCAGCCCTCAAGGCTGATCAGCGCCGTCAACACCCAATGCGCCCATATCGCTACCGGTAACGCCTGCGCGCCCCTTGAAGCTGACAATCGGCGCCAGCCTTGCTTCCCTGAGCTCGTCCAGTCCGAAGCCCAACACCTGCAGCGGCGCAGGCATACGCTTTTTGCTCACGCGCTGCCCCGGTTTGGGTTCGGGCGCATCGCTCCAGACGATTTGCCACCCTGGTGCATCCTGGTCGAGAACCACTTTTTCCAAAGTACCGCGAAATTTCTTGCGGTTGGCGTTGACTTGCCCCTGCGCCGCAGCGCCCATTGGCGCCTTCAACGTGATATCCACCACATGGCCGACAAAGCGCTCAAAGTCCTGCGCATGCCGCAGTGGTCTGTCGATGCCCGGCGAGGACACCTCCAGTCGCTTGTACTCAACGCCATCGACCTCAAGCGCAAATTGCAGTTGGCGATTGACCTTTTCGCAGTCTTCGACATTGATGAACCGTTCGACAGCGACAGCACCATCGGCCGGCTTGGTCCAGGGCAAGTCAATCGTCACGCGCAAAAGCCCACCCGCGGACCGCTCGGTTTCCACGAGGTCATAGCCCAAACCACTCACCGTTTGCTCCACAATTGCCTGCAACGCCACGCCGCCACCATCCCCAAAATCCATGTACCCAAAAACAACCGACCAAAAAAAACGGGCGGTAGTTACCCGCCCGTTTGGCCGTGAACTTGGATTGTACTGCAAAAAGCCGCTAAGTGCCTTGATTTCTATGGATTTATAGGCTTGCGCTGAGCAACGCCCGGGTGTACTCCTGCGCCGGATGGTCCAGCACCTGCGCCACTGACCCGGCCTCCACCACTTTGCCATCTTTCATCACCAGCAATTGGTGTGCCATGGCCCGGACGATTGCGATGTCGTGGGTGATGAGCAGGTAGGACAGACCACGCTGCATTTGCAGCGTCTGCAGCAGGCGCAATATCTGCTGGGCCACCGTTACGTCGAGCGCACTGGTGGGCTCGTCGAGCACTACGATTTGCGGGTCAACAATGAGTGCGCGGGCGATGGCTATGCGCTGGCGCTGGCCTCCGGAAAATTGGTGCGGATAGCGTTGCATCAAACCGGGAAACTGGCTTTCCTCGAGCCCGACCTCTTTCAAACTTGCGCCAACCCTCGCGCGGCGCTCCTCGGCTGCCAAATCCGGTGCATGGACCAACAAACCCTCACCCACGATTTCTTCAACCGTCAAACGCGGTGACAGGGATGAAAAAGGGTCCTGGAACACCACTTGCATGGTCTTTCGCAAGACCAGGTCCGAGGCTTTGGATGTACCCCAGGATTGGCCCTTCAGTTCGATGAAGCCGGAGAAATCGATCAATCCCAGCGCGGCAAAAGCCAGCGTGGTTTTGCCGGATCCGGACTCGCCCACTATGCCCAGAGTTTGGCCTTGGGGCAAAGTCCAGCCGACGCCATTGACTGCAACAAACTTGGCGCTTGAAAACCAGCCGGCAATACCGGGTTTGGATACCGCATAAGTCACGCGCACCCCATGCGCGGTCATCGCAGCGGGTGCACCCGGATCGCCCGCAATCGCATCACGCCCAGGGCGACTATGGATCAAACGCCGCGTGTAGGCATGAACCGGATCGGCAAAAATGTCCCCAACATTGCCCTGCTCCACAATCTGCCCATGCTCCATCATGGCTACGCGGTCCGCAAACTGGCGCACCAGCGGCAGGTCATGGGTGATCAGCAAAATTGCCATTCCATACTGGCGCTGCAGGTCTGACAGCAGCGCCAGTATCTGCTTGCGAACCGTGACATCCAGCGCCGTGGTGGGCTCATCGGCCAACAACAGTTTTGGCTGACAGCCGATAGCCATGGCGATCATGGCGCGCTGTCGCTGGCCTCCGGAAAGCTGGTGCGGATAGGCGTTAACACGGCGCCGTGGCTCTGTGATGCCGGTATCTGCCAACAGCGCAATGGCGGCGTTGAGGGCCTGCGACCGGGTTAACCCATTCTTGAGCTCAAGCACTTCGGCGATCTGGTCGCCAATGGTCAATACCGGATTGAGCGCCGTCATGGGTTCCTGGAAAATCATGGCAATGTCACGCCCGCGAATCGCCAGCAGCGCACGTTCTGTCGCAGCCAGCAAATCGACCGGCTGCGCATCCGCGGCGCTGAAAAGCGCCTTGCCCGACACCGATGCGCCTTGCGCCAGCCGCAACAAACTCAATGCCGTGAGCGTTTTGCCGGAGCCTGATTCGCCGACCAGCGCGAATTTTTCGCCGGCCTGAATCGAAAAACCAATTCCTTTGACGACCTCGTTCCCGGCGAAAGCAACACGCAAATCCTGCACATCCAACAGGCTCATGCGTGCTCCTTTCTCGGATCCAGGGCATCACGCAAAGCATCGCCCATCAGGGTCAGCAATAACAAGGTAGTGCCCAATACGGTAAACGTAAAAACCGATATCCACCACGCATCGATATTGTTCTTTCCCTGTGACAAAAGCTCACCCAATGAGGGCGTTCCGGGTGGCACACCCAGGCCCAGAAAATCGAGGGAAGTCAGCGCCAAAATGGCCCCGCTCATGCGAAAAGGCAGAAAAGTGACGACAGGCGTCAGGCTATTGGGCAGAACATGGCGTGTGATGATTTTCCAATTGGACACGCCCAATGCGCGGGCGGCACGAACGTAGTCCATTTGTCGGTTGCGCAGAAATTCCGCCCGCACGTAATCGCTCAATCCCATCCAGCCAAATAGACTGAGCAGGATCAACAGCAGTGCAATGCTCGGACTGAAGATGGCGCTGAAAATGATCAGCAAATACAGCTCTGGCATGGCGCTCCAAATCTCTATACAGCGTTGAAAAGCCAAGTCTGTCATGCCGCCGAAGTAACCCTGCAGCGCGCCGGTGATGATGCCCAAAACAACACCCGTTACTGTCAGCGCCAGTGCAAACAACACACTGACCCGAAACCCATACAGAAGTTGTGCAAGCAGGTCACGCCCGCGGTCATCCGTGCCCAGCCAGTTGTCCTTGCTCGGACGTGCCGGATTGGGCGATTTGGCAAAGTAATTCAGCGTCTGGGACCCATAGGCATTGGGCGCAAAAAGCACCCAATTACCGCTCCCGGACAGCTTTTCCCGGATGAAGGGGTCAAGATAATCGGTGGGCGTGGCAAAGTCGCCACCGAACGTGGTCTCCGGGTAGTCCCGCACCAATGGCCAGTAAACACTGCCCTGGTACACCACGATCAGCGGGCGGTCGTTGGACACCAGTTCAGCGACCAGGCTGATGCCCACCAATGCACAAAAAATAACCATGCTGACAAAGCCCCGGCGGTTGGCGCGAAAACGTCGCCATGCCCGCCGCACCGGCGTGGCGCTAATCGAATTTGACACGAGGGTCCACCCAGACATAGCAAAAATCTGACAACAGCTTGGTAAACAGGCCGATCAGCGTGAACAAAAACAGGGTTCCCATAACCACAGGGTAGTCCCGCCGGATAACGCTTTCGTAACTCAGCAGGCCGAGACCGTCGAGAGAAAAAAGTGTTTCGATCAGCAGAGAGCCGGTAAAAAATGCGCCCACAAAAGCAGACGGAAACCCGGTGATGATCGGGATCAAGGCGTTGCGCATGACATGCTTCCACAGCACACGCTGCTCGGTCAGGCCCTTGGCCCGGGCGGTCAACACGTACTGCTTGCGGATTTCCTCCAGAAAAGCGTTCTTGGTCAGCATCGTGGTAACCGCAAAACTCCCCAGAACCATGGACGTTACGGGCATGGCAATGTGCCACAGGTAATCCACGATGCGTGCGCCCCAGCCCATCTGCTCCCAGTTGCTGGAAGTCAAACCGCGCAGGGGAAACCACTGCAGTTGTCCGCCGAAAATAACCAGCAAAGCCACGCCCAGAACAAAACCGGGAATGGCATAACCCGCCAGCACCAGTAGCGTGGTGACCCAGTCAAAGCGGGAACCCGCACGCACCGCCTTGGCAACACCCAGCGGCACGGCCACCAGATAACTGATGAAGAAGGTCCAAAGCCCCAGACTCATCGATACAGGGAGTTTTTCCCATACCAACTGGGAAACATCACGGTTCTGGAAAAAGCTTTTACCCAGATCGAAGCGGGCAAATTGCTTGAGCATTTGCCAGAAGCGCTCGGGCGCCGGTTTGTCAAAGCCATACAAGGCCCGGGCCTGCGCGATGCGCTTGGGGTCCACACCCTGCGCGCCCCGATAGGTCAGCCTGCCACCCTCTGCGCTCTGACCACTATGGCCGGTCACTCCATTTCCGGACTTGGCTTCAGCCAGGTATTGCTCGACGGGTCCGCCCGGCACGAACTGAATCACCACAAAAGTCAGCATGATCACGCCAAACAAGGTAGGCACCATCAACGCCAATCGCTTGAGCAAATAGGTAAACATCTATTTGGCCCACCAGGTTTGCATGGCCCAGGTTTCACCCGGTGCGTAGGGCGGCATGGTGGCCGGCTTGTTCAAGCGCCACGCATTAAAAACCATGCGGTGCGTTGACGCAGACCATTGCGGCACCAGCACGTAGCTGTGCCCAATCACCCGATCCAAAGCACGGCAAGCGGGCAGCAAATCGGCCTTGCTTTTGGCTGATGCCATCTGGGCAATCAGGGCATCGACCGCCGGATTTTTCATGCCCACCAGGTTGCCAGAGTCTTCCTGGTCTGCCGCTTTGCTGCCGAAAATATCGGCGAACTCCTGCCCCGGATTGTTGGTGCCTGCGTAGGCCAAAGAGGTGATTTCAAAGTCGAACTTTTGCAAGCGCTGCTGGTACAAAGCAAAGTCCACCGGACGAAACACCAGCCTGACACCAATCTTTTCCAAATTGCGAATCCATGGCGTGACCGTGCGCACCCCGCCTTCGTTGCTATCCAGGTATTCCAACGTAAACACCTCGTTGGCGGCGTTGCGCAGTGCGCCATCGCGGTATTGCCAGCCCGCCTCTTGGAGCAACTGCTGCGCCTGGCGCAGATTGGCACGCAAGCTGTTGTTGCCATCGGTGCGCGGTGACAAGGCCATCGCGCCAAACGTGGCGGGTGGAATTTGCGATCGCCAAGGTGCCAGCAAAGCCAGTTCGCGGTCATCGGGCATGCCGCTGGCTTGGCAATCGGTATTGCCAAACAAGCCCTGCACGCGCTGGTAGGCACCGTAAAACATCTGGCGATTCATCCACTCGTAATCCAGCGCCAGCCCCAAAGCCTGGCGCACGCGAGGGTCCTGGAGTTTGGCGCGGCGGGTGTTGAACACATAGCTTTGAAAGCCCGTGGGCAAGCGGTGCGCAAACTCCGCTTTCACCAGCTCACCGGAGTCGAACTTGCGCCCACTCAAGCGCCGCGCCCAATCTCCGGCAGAAAAGAAACGCATGAGATCAAACTCACCCGCCTTGAGTGCTTCCAACCTGGCGGTGTTGTCCTTGTAAATTTTGACGGTGATGCGGTCAAAATTGTCCATGCCTTTGCGCACATTCAAGTCCTGGGCCCAGTAATGCGGGTCACGCACATAGGTGATGTCTTTGCCAAAATTGACCGGGCCGATTTTGTAAGGGCCGCTGCCAATGGGCAGCTCCATCACGATTTGGTCAAAGGGTTTGGCAACGCCATTGACCTCGCCCCAGCGGTGGCTAAACACTGGCAGCCCCCCCACCGTCAAAGGCAACTCGCGGCTGGGTTTTTTAAAACGGTAACGCACCGTGCGCGCATCCAGCACCTCCACACCTGCCACATCTTCGAGCAAGCTGCGGTAGCCCGGCGATACAAAAGGGCCGTTGAGCGTGTCAAAGCTGTATTTCACATCCTGCGCCAGCACCGGGTCGCCGTTATGAAAACGTGCCTGTGCACGAAGCCGGAATGTGGCGCTCAAGCCATCGGCTGCCACCGACACATCTTCGGCCAGCAAGCCATATGCAGAAGCAGTTTCGTCCATCGAGCCGGTGAGCAAACTCTCGAACATCACGTCGCTCAGATAGGCTGGCGCAGAGCCTTTGATGGTGAAGGGATTGTATTTATCGAATGTGGAGGTGCGGAAGTTGCTGACCAAGCGCAACTCCCCTCCTTTGGGCGCTTGTGCATTCACGTAATCAAACTGCGCAAAACCAGCCGGGTATTTCAAATCCCCCCAGAGCGCATATCCATGGGCCGCCCAAGCCGAAACGGCACCCAGCGTCAGCATCGCAAACAGCAAAATTCGCATGCGACAATTCTGCACTACACCAAGCATTTTTGAAGAGGACGTTATGGGCTTTTTAACGGGCAAGAAGTTGTTGATCACGGGCGTGCTGTCTAACCGGTCCATCGCCTATGGCATTGCCAGGGCCTGCAAGGCGCAGGGTGCTGAACTCGCATTCAGCTACGTGGGCGAACGTTTCAAAGACCGCATTACCGAGTTCGCGGCCGACTTCGACTCCCGATTGGTTTTTGATTGCGACGTCAGCGACGACGCGCAAATTGAAAAGCTGTTTGCCGACCTCGCTACACACTGGCCCAAGTTTGATGGCTTTGT
>CAIOLZ010000171.1 GCA_903859265.1 uncultured beta proteobacterium | reverse complement strand
CGGCCCGTGCGGGCCGACGTCACGGTCTCTTTGCCGGGCTCTTTGGTGGCAATGAAGACGTTGGTGCCGGTCTGCTTGCCCTCCGAGTTGCCCTCCACAAAAAACACCCGGTCGCCATCGGCAGATTCCTGAAACTGGCCCGGCTCGATGCGCGCAATGTCGCCGCGCTTCTCAAATTTGTCGCGCAGATCCTCGATGCGGCCGGACGACCACGGCAAGACGAACAGTGCCAATACCAGAATTACCACCAGAATCGGCCAGGAGAAGCGGAACATGGGGCGAATGAGCGCCATCAGACCGCTGCCGCTGCCAAACCAGATCACCATTTCACTGTCCTGGTACATCCGTGTGACCACACTCAGTATCGCGATGAACAGGCTGAGCGACAAAATGGTAGGGAGGTCTGAAAGCACGGTGTAGCCCATGATGATCATCACATCAGTGGGGTTGAACGTGCCTCTGGAAGCCTCGCCTACCGTGCGGATCAGCGTCATGGTCATAAGGACCGTAACCAGAACCACCAATGTCGCACCAAAACTGCGGGCGAGCTCTTTGCGGATGGAGGAATGGAATAACATGGCGCCGAAGGAAAAACGCAATTATGAACTTTGAACTACATGCCCTCGATCTGGCATCCGTTGCCAACGAAAAGTGCGATGCCCTGGTGCTGTTGCTGACCGACGGTTTCAAGCCCGGCAAAGACAAAATCTCCAGTCTGATCGCACAACTTACAAAGGCTGGCGATCTGCCGTCCAAACCGGGCCGGCTGCTGTCGCTGTACCGCCCTGTGCAAACGGCGGCACCGCGTCTCATTCTGGTGTCGGTGGGTGACGGCATCAGCAAACACGTGCGTTCCGGCATTCAGGCCGCTTTGGCTGGTTTGAAGACTTTGGCCACCAAACACATTGCCGTGTGTTTCACCGGGCTGCCGACTGACGCGTCACTTCGCTCCGCAGTGCAGGCACTGGCGGATGGCACCTACAGTTACACCACCACCAAATCCAAGCCCGAACCCCGCACGCTTCAAAAGGCGCTGCTGGTGTGCAGCAATGCAGCGAGCCTGAAGTCAACCTTCGACAGGGCTGTGGCGATTGTTGCCGGGGTCGAGGTGGCAAAAGAATGGGCCAACCGCCCCGCAAACCACGCCACGCCGACACTGCTCGGCAAAGCTGCGCAGGCACTGGCGCGCCATCCCAAAATACACTGTGAGGTGCTCGGACCCAAGGAAGTGGCCAAGTTGGGGATGGGGTCGTTCATGGCAGTGGCGCAGGGCTCCGATGAGCCCCTGCGCTTCATCGTGCTGCAGTACCACGGTGCGGCCAAATCGAAAGCGCCAACCGTGCTGGTGGGCAAGGGCATCACATTTGACAGTGGCGGTATCTCCATCAAACCGGCGGCCGAGATGGACGAGATGAAGTTCGACATGTCTGGCGCAGCCAGTGTGTTGGGTGTGTTCGCGACGCTGGCCAAACTCAAGCCTTCGATCAACGTAGTGGGCTTGATTCCCTCGTGCGAAAACTTGCTCAATGGCCGTGCCGTCAAACCGGGTGACGTGGTCACCAGCATGAGCGGGCAGACGATTGAGATTCTCAATACCGATGCCGAGGGGCGTCTGGTGTTGTGCGATGCCTTGACCTACGCCGAGCGCTTCAAGCCCGCGGCCGTGGTTGACATAGCCACATTGACCGGGGCCTGCGTAGTTGCGCTGGGAAATGTGCGCAGCGGCATGTTTTGCGCTGACGATGCGATGGCAGACGCACTGATTGCGGCAGGTGAAACTGCGCAAGACCTGTGCTGGCACATGCCGCTGGATGATGAATACGGCGAAGGGCTTAAAACGCATTTTGCGGACGTCGCCAACGTCGCAGGACGCGCCGGTGGTGCGATCAGTGCAGCCAAGTTTTTGCAGCGCTTTACCGAAAAGAAATATCCGTGGGCCCACCTCGATATCGCAGGCACGGCCTGGAAAAGTGGCGCAGCCAAGGGCGCTACCGGCAGACCGGTAGGTCTGTTGGTGGAGTATTTACTGGCCCACGGCACCTAAACAGCTTGTCGTGACCCAGGTTGCATTTCACTTCGGCGCGGTGGACAAAATGTTTTACACCTGCCGCTTGTTGCGCAAGGCGTCGGGCACGGGTGCGCGCGTTCTGGTGCTGGCGGAACCCCCGGTCTGCAACCATCTGGACGAAGCGCTCTGGGGAATTTCCGGCACGGACTTTGTGACGCACTGCCAGCTTCCCGCGCCCGAAGGAGTGCTGCAGCGCTCTTCAGTGGTCCTGTCAACCGGCGAATTCCCGGCGCAGGCTGCGTTCGATGTGATGGTGAACCTTGGGGCATCGGTGCCAGACGGCTTCGATACTTTTGGCCGCGTGATCGAGGTTGTCAGTCTGGATGAGACCGATCGCCAGCAGGCCCGCCAGCGCTGGAAGAAATACACCGAACTCGGTTACGCCATCGAGCGCCACGATTTGAAAACTCAGGCAACGGGTCCGGCATGAGTACCCCCTATCCACCGAGGTACGTGCCGACCCTCACTGAAGTGGTCAAATTTCCCGACCCGAACGCGGTCCCGCTGAATCCCGGGCCTGCGTCCAGCGGGTTGGAAGTGGATGCGGTGACGCGAGATGTATTGCAGGCGGTAGCACCTCTGCTGGAGCAACGCTGGCGCCAGATGGCACGGGCCCTGCTGGAGCAGCAACTCGACGCGCAAATGCCGGATTTGAAGCGGCACCTGGAAGCCGCTGTGCGCCAGGCGCTAGACGAGGCTTTGGCGCGGCGTCAGGATAGAGACGGTTCTTAAGCCTTCTCAGGATCAATCATGCAAGTCAAGGTGTCAGTCGCTATAGCGGCGCTGGTGGTGGCGTGTCTGCTCGCTGCTTGCGGCAAAACCCAATCCGCTGTGTCCACAGGGACGCTCGGCCATACCGATGGCAATCTGGTGCTGATCGGTCACGCGGCACCTCTAAGTGGCCCGCTAGCGCATCTCGGGCGCGATAACGAGAACGGAGCCCGCCTGGCCATAGAGGAACTCAATGCGCAGGGCGTCTTTATCGGTGCTGACAAGGTGCGCCTGCAACTTCAATCCGAAGACGACGCCGGCGACCCCGTGCAAGCTGCTGTGGTGGCCCAAAAGCTGGTGGCGTCCAAAGTGGCGGGTGTGGTGGGGCACATGAACTCCGGTGCCACTATCGCAGCGTCCAGAATTTATGTTGCCGCCGGTATTCCCCAAATATCGCCATCCGCCACCAACCCCGAATACACCCGGCAGGCCTTCAAGACCGCTTTCCGGGTGCTGGCAGACGACACGCAACTGGGAAGAACACTGGGTAAATATGCGGTCGGCAGCCTGATGGCAAAAACGGTTGCCGTGGTTGACGACCGCACTGACTATGGCCGGGGCGTAGCCGAAGAATTCGCCAAGGCCGTCGTGGCCGCGGGCGCAAAGATTGTCTCCAAGTATTCGACCAGCGACAAGGCGACCGACTTCGGGCCCATCCTGGCCGGCATACGGCGCAAGCGGCCCGACATCGTTTTTTTTGGCGGAATGGATGCGGTAGCCGGGCCAATGCTGCGCCAGATGAAGTCGCTGACCATACTGTCCCGTTTCATGGGCGGCGACGGCATCTGCACCGCGGATCTGGCCAAGCTCGCTGGCAACGCGGTAGCCGATGACAAGGTCTTCTGCGCAGAAGCCGGTGGTGTTGAAGGCGACGCCAGAGCGGGCCTGGACCAGTTTAAAAACCGGTACAGGGCGCGCTTCAATACCGATATCGAGCTGTATGCCCCCTATGCATACGATGCCGTTAACCTCATGGTCGCGGCGATGGTCAAGGCCGGCTCGACGGACCCCGCAAAATATTTGCCGGTTCTTGCCGCAACCTCTGGCTACCAGGGCGTCACCGGTACCATTGCCTTTGACCTAAAAGGTGACGTCAGAAATGGCGCTGTGACGATCAAGACCCTGCGCGGTGGCAAGTTTGTCAGCCTCGCGGTACT
>CAIOLZ010000170.1 GCA_903859265.1 uncultured beta proteobacterium | reverse complement strand
GCCAAACGCAATCGTCGATAGCGTAGCTCCAACTGGCCCAGGCACCGGGACGGCTTCGGTCACTGTATAGAGGAAAAATCCGAAGATAATCGATGCGAGTATCTGCGTTGATACGCCGAACGACACGGCCGGTGAGATCAAGCGCGTTGGGAGACTGACCTTCCGGTGATTTGATCCATGCCACCACTTCATTGATCTCAGACTGCCGCTCGATCCGAGCAGCGACCTGCTTGGCGATCGCGGGGTGGCTGGCATAGTTGCGGTAGATGCTTTCGATCGCGCGCGGGGCATCGATCAAGGTGAGGGTGACCTAGCGGAAGATCGCAAGCTGATCGAGACGTTCAACACGCTCGAGCAGAAGACGAAGTCGCGTGCGGTCAAAACGCGCGAAGCGTCGCTGCAAACCCTGGTCGATATCGACAACGGGGTGGCAAACCGCTTCGACGTCAGGAACCGAGACCGGATACTCGAACGCTATCGTGATGCTCAGACGTGGATCGACACGATCGACCGCGCCCTTGCCAACGAACGAGAACCGCTGGCGGCAGCCGAAAAATCGGTGGCCGAGCGCGAAGCGAAACTGGTCGAGGTGAACGGCCAACTCGATGCGTTGTGGCGCACTCTCGTGACCGCTTCAGCGCAGGCGGAGCGCGAGACTGCCGAAAAGAAAGCTGCGGCCAAAAAGCCCAAGATCTTCTTCCTGCCGGACGATGCAGTTGGCCCGGGCAACTACATCGACACCAGGTTCCAGACGGCTCCATCGCCCACGGCGAAGCCGGAACAAGATCGCACCCCGGCATCGCTACTGCTGCCGCCAGTCGAGCCAACGCCGGCATCGCCACAGCAGGCGCCAATCGAGCCTGCTTCGCCTGCCGAGGCGCAAGGCAAGCCCACACCGCCGCCCGCTGTCGAACGGCCAGCGGCAGCGCCGGTGGAGCCATCTGCTCCCGCCAAAGAAGCTGCGCCACCTGCCCCGCCCGCCAGGGTTGGAATGCAGGGTGACAAAGCACCCAGCACAGCGCAGCAGGCCGCGCCGGAAGCAACGCCACCCTCGCCTGCTGACGTCAGGAAGACCACTCAACCCGAGCCGCAAAAAGCACGGCCGAACGCGAGCAAAATCGCGGACGCCAAAACGCCTCCGGCAACCGCGGTGGATCGCCCCATCGATGCCAGCGTAGCGCCGCCCAAGCGCGAGCAGAATGATCTCGAAAAAGCCACACAGCCAAGCGCCTCACCCGAGACGGTGACACCGCCCACGCTTGAAGAGATCACTCGCCCGAAGGCACCGGAAGAACCTGTGCCGCAGGTCAAGCCGACCAAGGTGGTTGACGAGCCCACGCTGTTCGAACTTCCCCAGCAGGACGCTCCGATCAAGCCCGGCAGCCCGGCCGAAAAACAGAAGCTGTGGGAAGATGTTTTCGAGCGCATCAACAAGGATCACCTGCTTGTCATCCCGAGCACCACACACGCCGATCGCTATGATGTCCGAGGCCTCAAACCGGAAGAGCGGGAGATCCTGGCCGACCCTCAGATGATCAATCGCACTGAAGCGGAAAGCTGGTGTGGACTCTCGCATTGCTCCGCTTCTTGTTGCGCTGTTGAAGCTCTTCATGTGCGCCAGTGTCACGGCCTCCGCGCATCTTGGCGGCGGCTTCTCACTCCTCCTGTTTGCGAATGGCTTCGGCCATTTTCGAGTTGGCTGCGCCGACGGCGTTTGAGATCGAAGAGGTTGCCATGGTCTGCCTGCAAAGTCTGTGATCAGGGGCGCGCGCCTGGGGTGGGCTGCGCAGCGCTGATCATAGCTGTTGGCGGGCCATTTGTCGCCGCGATATTGCGCGATGTGCGATGGTGCGCATGATGCCGTTTTGGCGATATTGTGCGAGCATGGTTTTGAACAAAGTCCGCACCCATGGGCCATTTTGGCCTCAATATTTCTACCTCCTTCCGAAGCCCTGCGAGGACCAGCAAATTCCCATGAGGCGAAAAGCGCGGCCAAAATTGACCCCGGGAAATTGGTCGGTTTTTTCGCTTTTGGGTGGCACCCAAACAGGGTCAGGGTAAATTTGGCATCCAAATTTACGGTATTGCGCCAGATTAATTATTTCAGAAATCCGCACCCAAAGGCCAAAAAACACCCTCAAAAATGAGGTGTCAAAAATGCCGTTTTTCCCGTTTTGGGTGCGAGGGCTGAAAATCGGCCCCTAAAATTTTCAACTTTGGGGCCAAATCCAATGGGTTTGTGAAAGTCTCGGATTTGGAAAAATCCGCACCCATTTGGGTTTTTGAGTTGGTCGCTTTTAGCGACGCGCTTTCGCGGCCTGGCGTGGTCCGCATTCAAAAACGCCTCTGGATCGATGCATTTTTTTTGATGCGACCGCTCGGCTTTTCCCGTAACAAGGTCGTGGTTCAGAATCACCGGACGCGGATTGATTCATTGGATCGATCGGCGTTCGGTGGGTGGGGCAATTTTGCCTTGGGCGCGCGCCCGGGCACAAGAAAGCCCCGCCTGGCGCTGGCCGGGCGGGGCTTGATTGGGCGTTTGGTGGGCAGAGCTTTATTCGCCGAGCTTGATGGTATCGAAGGGACTGCCGACGGCTTTGCTGAGTTCCTCGCTCGCATCGAGGCGCTCGATCAGCTTGAGCAAGGCGTCTTTCAGCATGGCTGGGCTGACATCGGCAGCGGTCTTTGACGCGTGATTATTCTTCGAGTGCGAAGACTTCGCCGGTTCCAGCAATCCGATAGAAGTCTACCTTTTGCCCATTCCAGTGATAGTCGAGATGGCGGGCCTGGACCGGTCGGGAGGCAAGGTTTGGATAGAACAGTGCGCAGCATTCACCATTGGCATTGCGGACGCTGGGATAGACTATCCCTTCGCTTCCTGTGGCGCGAAGCTGGGTAGCAAGTGCGTGGGACTGGGTGTAGTCGCTTTGATCGAGCGCGCCTGCGGCAATGGTTGCGATCGGGCGAAGGTCATGGAGTGGTGCATCAACCGATAGGAT
>CAIOLZ010000169.1 GCA_903859265.1 uncultured beta proteobacterium | reverse complement strand
GCGGCTACAACAATTATTACGAGTTTGGAACAGACAAGACAGATCCGGCAGCCAACGCACACACACTCAAAACGACTCCCTGGGCTGTAGAGATCGAAGGCATGGTCAAAAAGCCGGGTAAGTACGCACTCGAAGACCTGCTCAAGCTCAGTGCCCAAGAGGAGCGCATTTATCGCATGCGCTGCGTGGAGGGCTGGTCGATGGTGATTCCCTGGGTTGGCTATTCGCTATCGGAGTTGATCAAAAAAGTCGAACCCGCGCCTGGTGCCAAATACGTCGAATTCGTGACGTTGGCAGACCCCAAAACAATGCCGTTTGTAGGCTCGCGCGTGCTGGATTGGCCTTATGTTGAAGGATTGCGTCTGGACGAGGCCATGCATCCGTTGACGCTTCTGGGTTTTGGAATGTACGGCGAAGTCTTGCCCAACCAGAGCGGCGCGCCGGTTCGTATCGTCGTGCCGTGGAAGTATGGATTCAAGAGCGCCAAAAGCATCGTGAAAATCCGATTCACCGATAAACAGCCGGGAACGGCCTGGAACAAGGCTGCGGCCAATGAATACGGTTTTTACTCCAACGTCAATCCGAACGTGGACCATCCTCGCTGGAGTCAGGCGACAGAGCGTCGTATCGGGGAAGACGGGTTGTTCGCCAAAAAGCGGAAAACGCTGATGTTCAATGGCTACGAAGCGCAAGTGGGGCAACTCTATGCTGGTATGGACCTCAAAAAGTTCTACTGATTTGGCTGTGAAGGCGGTTGCCACCCGTTGGCTGGCCAGCGGTATTTCAAAACCAGTTTGGTGGGTTGTATCTTTGCTGCCAGCAGCATGGCTCTTTTATGCTGCTGCATCGGACAACCTCGGTGCCAATCCCGCGGAGGCACTGATCCGATCGACAGGCGACTGGACCCTGCGCGCCCTGTGCCTGGTATTGGCAATCACACCGTTGCGAACGGTTTTTGGCATCCCGTCACTGGCGCGGTTTCGTCGCATGGCGGGGCTGTTCGTCTATTTCTATGCGGTGTTGCACCTGTTGGCATATGCTTGGTTCGACATGGGGTTTGATTTGGTACAGATCGCCAAAGACATAGCGAAGCGGCCCTTTATTCTGGTGGGCTTCAGCGCGCTGGTTCTGTTGACGCCTTTGGCATTAACCTCCTTTAATCGGGCCATCAAAGCGCTGGGTGCCAAACGGTGGCAGTGGTTGCATCGGCTGGTGTATGGCATCGCGGGTCTGGCGATCCTGCATTTTTTCTGGATGCGCGCAGGTAAGCACAATTTTGCCGAAGTGGCGGTTTACGCAGCCATCCTCAGCGTGTTGCTGGGTTGGCGTTTGCAAAGGTACCTTGTGGCAAAGCGCCGCTGACTCACGGTTTGGGTTCGCCGGTGCCATTACTGGTTGGGACCGGCGCGGAAGCTGGATTCTGGACTTTTTGTGCGGTGGCTTTGGCAGGAATGACCGGCGGCAAAAAAAGAGGCCCCGATTGCCCGCAGCCCTCCAGTGTTATGGCGACCCAAGCCAGGGCAGAGCCGATGACTAAAATTTGCCAGCTTTTTAACATGCTTCCATTCTAATGACCGACTCTGAATTTCTTGACCGCGCTGAGGCACTGCTCCAATCCGTTGAGGCGGCTTGCGACCGCATCAACGCAGAGCTCGATGTTGACATTGATAACCAGCGTGTAGGCGGGATGGTGACGCTGAGTTTCAGTAATAAATCCCAAATCATCATCAACATGCAAAAGCCCTTGCACGAGATCTGGATGGCCGCCAAGTCCGGCGGTTACCACTACCGGTTCAGCGACGGCCAATGGCGTGATACCAAAGGGCCCGGTGAATTTTTTGCTGAATTGACCCGTAACGCAACCGCTCAGAGCGGTGCTGCCCTTGTATTTCCGTAGTTTCTGGTGACACGGACTGAGACTTAGTTCTTAAACAAGTCCATGATTTTTTTCTTTTCGTCGGCTTCTGGCAGCGGTTGCGGTTTGGACGGATCGGATTTGTTACCCGAGTTCAGACCCACAACACCGGCGCCCTTGGAGAATTCGTCGTAATACCACTCGTTATCAACCCGCACCACGCCCTCCGGAGCTGCGGGTTCCATGACCGGCACGCCTTTGAGTGCGGTTTCCATAAAACTGATCCAGACCGGTAAGCTCAATCCGCCCCCGGTTTCGCGGTCGCCAAGTTTTCTGGGTGTGTCGTAACCAATCCAGGTGACGGCGGTAATCGTCGGCTGGAAGCCGGCAAACCAGGCGTCCAGGGAGTCGTTGGTGGTTCCGGTCTTGCCGTAAAGGTCGGGGCGCTTGAGGGTTGCCTGGGCTTTCGCCGCAGTGCCTGACCGCGTGACTTCCTGCAACAGGCTGCACATCATGAATGCATTGCGTTCATCAATTGCACGCGCGTTTTCGTCGAGTACGGGCGGGTGAGTCTCGACCAATACTTTGCCGCGCTGTTCGCCGATTTTGGTGATGATCCAGGGGTTGACACGGTAACCACCATTGGCAAACACCGAGTAGGCCGTAGCCATCTGCATGGGCGTAACCGACCCCGCGCCCAAGGCCATAGTCAGATAAGGCGGATGTTTTTCCGGGTCAAAGCCGAATTTGCTGATCCAGTCTTGTGCGTAATGGGTGCCGATAGACTGCAGTATCTGAATCGAGATCATGTTCTTCGACTTTGCCAATCCACGCCGTAAAGTCATGGGGCCTTCGTAGGCGCCGTCGTAGTTTTTGGGCTCCCAAGGCTGTCCTCCGGTGACGCCGGCATCAAAGAAAAGCGGCGCATCGTTGATCACAGTGGAAGGCGTGAAGCCTTTTTCTAGTGCCGCGGAATAGATGAAGGGTTTGAAACTCGAACCCGGCTGCCGCCACGCCTGGGTGACATGGTTGAATTTGTTCTTGGAAAAATCGAAGCCACCTACCAAAGCGCGGATGGAGCCGTCGCGCGGATCAACCGCAACGAAAGCTCCCTCAACCTCCGGCAATTGGGTGATTTCCCATCCGCCCTTTGCAAGTTTGGAAACGCGGATGACTGCACCCGGCCTGATTTTGATGTTGGGTGGCGCCTTGTCAGACAGGCCCGATTGCGCCGGCTTGAGACCGTCACCGACAATTTCCACCTCTTCACCCGATTGGCGAACAGCTTTGATTTTCTTGGCGTCTGCAAACGTGACCACGGCCGACATCAGATCGCCGTTGTCGGGATGCTCGTCAAGCACTTCGAGAATCGCGTCTTCGGCGTCCTGCGCATTGGTGGGCAAGGTAATAAATTTCTCGGGGCCGCGGTAAATCTGGCGCCGTTCAAAATCCATGATCCCCCGTCGCAAGGATTTGTAGGCGGCATCCTGCTCGGCAGCATTGAGCGTCGTATAGACGTTCAATCCCCGTGTGTAAGTTTCGTCCCCATACTGGGAATAGACCAGCTGACGGACCATCTCAGCGACGTATTCCGCGTGAATATCCTCGGTGCTGGGGCCGGACTTGACCTTCAATTCTTCCGCCTTGGCTTTTTCGGCTTCCTTATCGGTAATGAAGCCGTTTTCCAGCATCCGGTCAATGATGTACAGCTGGCGTGACTTGGCGCGTTTTGGGTTGCTGATCGGGTTGTAAGCCGAAGGCGCTTTGGGCAGACCGGCCAGCATCGCAGCTTCAGCGATCGAAATGTCTTTCAGCGGTTTTCCAAAGTAAATTTCCGAGGCTGCTGCAAAACCGTAGGCGCGGTTGCCCAAAAAAATCTGGTTCATGTAGATCTCAAGGATTTGGTCCTTGGTCAGCAAATGCTCCAGCTTGAAGGTGAGCAGGATCTCGTAAATTTTCCGCGTGAAAGTCTTCTCCGAGGACAAGTAAACATTGCGCGCGACCTGCATCGTGATAGTGGACGCCCCCTGACTTTTGGCCCGGCCCAAATTGGCAAATCCGGCGCGAACCATCCCGACGTAATCCACACCGCCGTGCTGATAAAAGCGTGCATCTTCGACCGCCAGAACGGCATTTGACATGATCTTGGGGATTTCATTGATGGGCGTAAGGTGGCGCCGCTCCTCCCCAAATTCACCAATCATCGTGCCGTCACTGGCAAAAATGCGTAACGGCAATTTGGGCCGGTAATCCGACAGGTCCGAGATGTCTGGCAGATTGGGATAGGCTACCGATAGCGCGATGCCGACAAAGATCAGAATCGACAAAGCGCCCGCCAGGCAGAGACCAGCGCACCATAGAAGAATCTTTACGAACCAGTGCAAACGTGGTGGCTTGGACTTGGGACTGACGCTCGGTTTCGGGTCCGGGGGCGGGGTGGATGGCATAAAGTGGCTGGTTGTGTAGCACTGGAATTATAAAAATTCGGCTTGCGTGCGCTTCTCGTGTTCGACTACCGCATTGTTGCCCGAACCGTTGGCAAACCAATCGATGCTGGATTTTGGCCGTCAATCGCCTGCAAAACGTCTGCTTTTGACAACGCTAAAAAATTGGCGAAACCGAAAAAACCTTTGCGGGACAACATGCTTACTGATAGCATTGAAGTGAAATCTTAAGTATCCATTGCCCAGCGCAAGACTAATACAGGGGACGGTTTTGATCTCATTGGGGTCGCTTTTCAGTAGCCAGCCAGCGCCATTGCTTGGGGTAGATATCAGCTCGTCAGGTGTAAAACTGGTCGAGTTGGGTCGCGATAAAGCTGGCAATCTCGTGCTTGAGCGTTGTGCTATTGAGCCACTTGAGCGTGGCTGGATATCCGATGGCAACATCGAAAAATTCGACGAAGTCGCAGAGGCTTTGCGCCGACTTGTGAAAAAGAGCGGCACCAAAACCAAGAATGTGGCGATGGCCCTACCACCTTCGGCGGTGATCACGAAAAAGATCATCTTGCCGGGAGGCATGACGGACCAGGAGTTGGAAATTCAGGTTGAGAGCGAGGCCAATCAATACATACCCTTTCCTCTGGATGAGGTGAGTCTGGATTTTTGCGTGATCGGCCCTAGTTCGACGTCAGCGGGTGATATCGAAGTGCTCCTTGCGGCATCTCGACGGGAAAAAGTACAGGATATTCAGGGGCTGGCGGAAGCGGCTGGTCTTAATCCGGTTGTGGTCGATGTGGAGTCCTACGCATCTCGGCTGGCGGCTGGGAGGTTGATAGAAAACCTTCCCAATAAAGGTCAAGGCCTGATTGTTGCGTTGTTTGAAATCGGGTCGCTGACCACCAGCATGCAGGTGATGCGGGACGATGAGGTTTTGTACGACCGTGACCAGGCTTTTGGCGGCGCGCAACTGACCCAGTTGATTGTGCGTCAATATGGGTTTTCCGCTGAAGAGGCAGAATCCAAAAAGCGCAGTGGTGAATTGCCGGAAGACTATGAGGCCACGGTACTGAAACCCTTTATCGATACGATGGTTCAGGAACTCGGTCGCGCTTTGCAATTTTTCTTCACAAGCACACCGCACAACAAGGTGGACTACATCATGTTGGCCGGCGGCTCGGCAGCGCTGCCGGGTTTGACCGCCGCGATAACGCAGCACACGTCGTTTCCCTGCAGTTTGCTCAATCCGTTTGATGGAATGGAAATAGGAGACGGTATCCGGTTGAAGAAAATGACGCGTGAAGCGCCTTCATACCTGACCTCGTGCGGATTGGCCTTGCGGAGGTTTACACAGTGATACTGATTAACCTGCTGCCTCACCGCGAAGCAGCCCGTAAGCGTCGCAAGGATATCTTTAATGTTTCGTTGGGTTTCGCGGCGTTGCTGGGTGGACTGATTGCTGGCGCGATTTTTCTTTGGTACGAGGCTGCCATTTCGGTACAAAAAAGTTCAAACGACGTTATTGCCGCGGAAGTCAAAAAGCTGGACGGACAAATTACCGAAATCGCTGGCCTGGAAGGTGAAATTGCCGCGCTGCGCGCCCGGCAACAAGCGGTGGAAGACCTCCAGTCGGACCGCAACTTGCCGGTTCATTTGCTGACAGAGTTGGTTAAACAACTGCCCGATGGTGTGTTCCTGTCCAAGATGGTGCAGCTTGACCAGTCCGTGACGCTCACCGGCACGGCGCAGTCCAACGAGCGGGTATCCGAATTGCTTCGCAATCTATCCAACAACACACCTTGGTTTGCAAAACCTGAGTTGGTGGAAATTGTTTCTGGTAGTTTGGCGATATCACCTCGGGAGCAAAAGCGGGTGGCAAACTTCGTGATCCGTGTCAAATTGGTGCGGTCCAGTGAAGCTGAAAAGCCATCTGCCCCGGCAAGTGCTGCATCCGGTGTTGCGAGCGTTCCCTCCGCAGCAGCCAGCGTCACATCGGCCAAGAAATAGCGGTAAAGAAAATGGCAACTAAGCTTTCCACCTCTATCGATTTCTCGGAATTACAGGCCAAGATCAAAAGCCAATTTACGAATCTCGATCCCAAGGATCCTTCACT
>CAIOLZ010000168.1 GCA_903859265.1 uncultured beta proteobacterium | reverse complement strand
GATCGATGACACGCTGTTTGAGCGCTACATCCACTCGACGGATTTCATCCAGCAGTACATTTTCCCCGGCGGTTGTCTGCCCAGCCCGGGCGCTTTTGTGGCCGAAGCAAGAGCGGCAGGGCTGGAGGTCGTGGACCAGTTCGCGTTCGGCTTGGACTATGCCGAAACGCTGCGGCGCTGGCGCGATGTTTTCCTGGCGCAACGCGACGCGGTCACGGCCAACGGCTTTGATGAGCGCTTCATTCGCATCTGGGAGTTTTATCTGGCGTACTGCGAAGCAGCGTTCGACGAGGGCAATATCGACGTTGTGCAGTACACCTTGCAAAAACCGGCGCATTGAACGTCGATGCGCGCGATGCCTATCCGCCGTTACGGCAAGCTTTCCGAGGTGCGAAACCCGGTTTCGCGGCGCCGTGTTTTGGCGGGTTTGAAATCGCTCGCGGTGCTGGCGACTGTATCGGGCAATTTGAATGGCGGCACCCAGGCAATCGCGCAAACGCGCCCGCCAGCGTCCAAGCCTGCGGCAACTGTTGCACCCCGGGAAATCGCCAGCGAATTGCCCGATGCCTTGGTGTCGGGGACGGCGCGGCTCACGTTTTTTGGTTTTCAGGTGTACGACTCGACGCTGTGGATCACACCCGGATTCAAGGCCAGCGACTACGCGCGCTACCCATTTGCCCTGCAACTCGACTACCTGCGCAACCTCAGTGGCACCGCCATCGCCGAGCGCTCAATCAAGGAAATGCGGGGCGTCGCCAGCTTCAATGCTGAGCAGGAAAAACGCTGGCTCAAAGCAATGCAGGATGCCTTCCCCGATGTCAAAGCGGGAGATCGCATCGTCGGCCTGCACACCCCCGGGCTCGGAGCACGGTTTTGGTACAACGGCCAAGTCCGTCCCGCCGTGGCGGACACGGAATTCAGCCACGCCTTTTTTGGCATCTGGTTGTCCGAAAAAACCAGCGAGCCGGCGCTGCGCAGCAGTCTTTTAGAGCACAGCACACCATGACCGACGTCACGATGCGCTGGAGCGACGGTGTGCGTTATGGCTTGATGGGTTTTCCGCTGGCCTTTGTGGCCTTGCCGCTTTACGTCATATTGCCAAACTACTACGCGCTCAGGTTTGGCATTCCTTTGGCGACCTTGGGAATTTTGTTGTTGGCGGCACGCTTGTTCGACGCTTTCATTGACCCGCTGCTGGGTCGCTGGAGCGACGCTTTATTCGCGCGCTCGCTGCACTCCGTTTGGCGCTGGGGTGGAGGTGCCGCGGTGGGGCTGGGCCTTGGCTTTGCACTGCTGTTTTTTCCCCCTGCGATGTCACCCAACGCAGTGCTGGCCTGGGCTGGCGGGAGTTTGCTGTTGACCTATGCCTCCTACAGCGGGCTGGGAATCCTGCACCAGTCCTGGGGCGCCATGCTGGGAGGCGATGAGGTACAGCGCAGTCGCATCGTTGCGTGGCGTGAAGGACTGGGGCTGCTGGGCGTTGTATGCGCCTCGGTTGCGCCTGTGGTGTGGGGCATGCCTGCGACCACCCTGGTTTTTTATGTGGCGCTTTTGATCGCGTGGCTGGCCTGGACGCAAGCGCCCAGACCAATTGCTACGCCGAGGTCGATCGCCAAATCGCCGCCGGGAGAATCGGACAGCACCCAATCGCTGTTGCTGCCTTTCTCAAGGCCCGCTTTTCGCGCGCTCCTGTCAGTCTTCATAGTCAATGGAATTGCCAGCGCGGTGCCGGCCACCCTGCTGCTTTTTTTCGTGCAAGACCGTCTGCAGGAGCCGCCATCCACCCAGGCATTTTTTCTCGGCACCTACTTCGTTTGTGCGGCTCTGGCGATACCCTTTTGGTTGCGCTTGGTAGGGCGCATCGGACTGGCCCGGACTTGGGGTATCGGCATGTTGCTGGCAATTGCCACCTTTGCATTTGCCGCTTTGCTGGGCAGCGGTGACCTGATTGGCTTTGCGCTGGTTTGCGGCTGTTCCGGCGTGGCACTGGGTACCGATCTGGCCTTGCCCGGTGCCTTGCTGGCCGGAACGATTGCCGCCAACGGCGACCGGGGGCAGGCCGAAGGCGCGTACTTCGGCTGGTGGAACTTTGCCACCAAACTCAACCTCGCACTGGCAGCGGGTGTTGCACTTCCGGCCTTGGGCCTGTTGGGTTATGCGCCCGGTGCACGCAGCGATGCCGCGCTTCGCAGCCTCACCATGGCCTACTGCCTGCTGCCCTGTGGACTCAAACTGGTCGCCGCCATCCTGCTCTACACCCTCATCATCCGGAGAAAACCATGAAACCACTCTCACCATTGGCCCGCGCAACCGCCCTCGCAACCGTTGCCCTCGCGGCACTGGCAACCCTGACTTTGAGCGGCTGCGCCAGTCAAAAAATCGAGACCTACGCGAACGAGAAACCAACGCTCGATTTGCAGGAATATTTCAACGGTACGCTCGATGCCTATGGCGTTTTTACCGACCGCTCAGGCCAGGTCGTCAAACGCTTCACGGTGGTGATGGATTGCCACTGGCAGGGCAATGAAGGCACGCTCGATGAGCACTTTCAGTATTCCGACGGCAGCACACAGCAGCGAATCTGGCACCTGACCAAACTGGCCGATGGCCACTTCAGCGGCCGTGCTGACGACGTGGTCGGGCAGGCGCTGGGCGAGAGCGCCGGCAATACCTTTCACTGGAACTACACGCTGAGCCTGCCGGTCGATAGCAACAAATACGAAGTGCAATTCGACGACTGGATGTACCGCATGACCGACCGCGTCATGCTCAACAAGGCCACCATGAGCAAATTCGGCCTGCGCCTGGGAGAAGTCACCCTGTCGTTCACCAAGCGCTGAGGCCCAACCCATGCATTGGCTAAAACCGCTGAATACCCCGCTGGCGGACTGGCGCGGTAAAAAGGTCTGGATCGTCGGCGCGAGTTCCGGAATTGGCAGCGCCACGGCTGCGGCCCTGCACGCGCAAGGCGCGAACGTGGTGGTGTCAGCCCGCAACGCCGGCGCGCTCGAAGCATTTGTCGCGCAACATGCGGGCGCGCAGGCGCTGCCTCTGGACGCTGCCGACCGGGCGGCGGTGCATGCGGCAGCCCAAACCCTGCTGGAGTCGGGGCCACTCGACTGCGTGGTGTACTGCGCCGGGCACTACACCGCAATGCGCGGATTCGCCCTGGACGTGGACGACGCGCTGCGCCACCTGCAAGTGAATTACGAAGGCGCTTTGTTTTTGCTCGACGCTGTGATTCCCGCCATGCTGGCACGCGGCCAGGGCCACATCAGTCTGGTGGGAAGCGTGGCGGGCTTTCGCGGTTTGCCCAACAGCCTGGCCTACGGGCCCACCAAAGCAGCCTTGATCAACCTGGCCGAGACCCTCTACCTTGATCTCAAAGACCGGGGTATCGGTGTGTCGATCATTAATCCGGGCTTCGTCCAGACG
>CAIOLZ010000167.1 GCA_903859265.1 uncultured beta proteobacterium | reverse complement strand
GCAGGTCGGTTGTTTGGTAGTTTTGGCGCGCCTGGGCGATATTTTGCACCGTGATGTCTTCGACAAAAAGATGCGGTGCCAGCACGATGGCAGCAGCCACATGGCTCGGAAACTCCGCGGCATACAGCAACGCAATCGAAGCACCGTCGCTGTGGCCGAGCAAAACCAGCGGCTCGCGCACCGGGTCGACATTCAATGCGCACAACAATGCCGGCAGAATCTGTGTGGCCTGGATGTGCATAAAGTCGGGGCCCAGGGGCACATCCGGATCGCGCGGCGTGGACTGCCCATAGCCCGGGCGCGAATAAACCAGGCCGCGGCAACCCAGGGCGGCGCACAGGCGGCTCGGAAAATCGCGCCACATCGATACCGAGCCCAGACCTTCGTGCAGAAAGACGACCAGGGGCGCATCGTTGCGAGCTGCTTCTATCCACTGGACCTCAATGCGCAATAGGCTGGTTAACGGCTGGCCGCCATTGCTGGCCGATTCCTGTTCACCCGCTCGGCACTGCAGCTTGATCTCGACGAACTCCATGGGCGCTCAGTCGTCTTGTGCCGCAGAGCGTTCGCGCAGTTTGAAGCGCTGGATTTTGCCGGTAGCGGTCTTCGGCAGTTCGGTGATGAACTCGATCACGCGCGGGTATTTATACGGTGCCAGGCGTTCTTTGACAAAGGCTTTGAGCGCCGCCTCGTCAACTTGGGCACCGGGTTTAAGCACCACATAGGCCTTGGTTTTGGTCAGCCCCTGTGCGTCGGGCGTTCCGATGACGGCGGCCTCGAGCACACTGGAATGTTGCACCAACGTGGCTTCCACCTCAAAGGGCGATACATAAATGCCACTGACCTTGAGCATGTCGTCGCTGCGACCGGAGTAGGTGTAGGAACCATCGGCGTTTCGCACGTATTTGTCACCGCTTTTGGTCCAGCCACCCTGGAAGGTTTCGCGTGTTTTCTCGCGGTTGCCCCAATACATCAAGGCCGCGGAAGGTCCCTGGATATAGAGGTCGCCTGGCTCACCATCAGGCACCGGTCCTCCATCCTCGCCACGCAAGTCAATGGCGTAACCCGGTACCGGCCAGCCGGTGGTGCCGTAGCGCACTTTATGGGGCAGGTTGGATCGAAAACTATGCAGCATTTCGGTCGATCCGATGCCGTCAACGATGTCCACCCCGAAGTGGCGGAAAAAACGTTCGCCAATTTCCGAGGGCAGCGCTTCTCCGGCAGAGGAGACCAGTCGCAGCGCAGTTGCTTCGCGCGCGGGCAAACCCGGGTGTGCCAGCATGCCGGCAAAACCCGTGGGTGCGCCGTAAAAAACAGTGGGCTTCAAACCGCCAATCCCACCGGTAAGGCGCAAGAAAGTGGCCTCCGGCGTGGGCCGCTCGGGCATCAGAATCGTGGTGGCGCCGACCGACATGGGGAAGGTCAGCGCATTGCCCAGACCATAGGCAAAAAACAGTTTCGCCGCCGAAAAACAGACATCGCTTTCCTGCAGGCCCAGCACGCCTTTGCCGTAGAGCTCTGCCGTCCAGTACGGGTTGGCGTGGGAGTGCACGGTGCCTTTGGGACGGCCTGTTGAGCCTGAGGAATAGAGCCAAAAGGCGGGATCGTCAGCGCCCGTAGCGGCGGCCTTGTGCAAGGGCGCGTTGCCCTGGAGGAATGCTTCCATGTCGATTTCTGCAGGATGCAGCGGGGCCACCGGTCTGGAAACAATCACCTTGGTGATCTCATGGTCCGACTTGGTCATGCCAGCGGTGAGTGCTGGCAGCAATGCGCCCGATACCAACGCAGCCTGCGCGCGTGAGTGCTCCAGCATGTAGGCATAGTCGTCAGCTGTCAGCAGCGTGTTTACCGCGACCGGGACCAATCCCGCATACATCGCGCCCAAAAGCGCGACCGGCCAGTCGGTGCAATCCTGCATCAATACAAGAACCCGTTCTTCACGGCGGATGCCCAGCGCCCGCAGACCGCTTGCTGCGCGGCGCACACGTGTCTCGAGCTCGCCGTAATTGATTGCGCCGGCATCGTCAACAAAAGCCGCCTTGTCAGGGCGTCCAGCGTTTATTTCCAGCAAGTGCCGTGCAAAGTTGAAGGCATTCGGGGGCGCGGCCACTTCTGGTGCAGCAATCTCCGGCTGGGCGTTGGGTAGGCCACTGATTTCTGCGCTGGTCTGGTCGATGCTCATGGAGACGTCCTCGGTTTTGCGATAGGTTGCTGCGGTCAAAGGGCCGCCATGGCAGCTGGCTCAGATTCCAGCAGTTGCAACACGGCTGTGCTGGCCTGCAAGGCGCTGCG
>CAIOLZ010000166.1 GCA_903859265.1 uncultured beta proteobacterium | reverse complement strand
GAATTGCATCGGATAACCCGTATTGCGCGGGTCACCCGGCAACCGCAGCGTACTGAGTTGCAGTTGCACGCTGTAGGCCGGGTGGTCCTCGGTCAATACCAGCCCCGCTTTGGAAAGAACCGGTTTAGCCAGGGACTCTATCGTGTCCTGCTCGGTGGAAACGGCGTCAGATGGCAGGCGTTCAAAGCGGAATGTGGCGTTGGCAGGTAATGGCGACGCTGCGGTAAAACTGTTGACTTCGCTGTCGATCAGCCGGGTACTCGCGCAGCCTGTCAGAAGGGTGGCTGCGAGCAGTAATACGCCAGGCACTACAGCCAATCTTGCATGGCGGACAAAGCGGTACAAGTGCAGGTGCATGCGGTGGTGGCTCCGTACGGTCTAGAGGGTGACCACCTGCAATCCGTTCAAGCCCGACACTCCGGCAAACGGCGGCGTGTCAAAGCTTTCGGCGTCGAAGGCTTTGTCGCCTTCAGGGTCTGCGATGCCGGTGGTTTTGATGTTTTTGAAGTCAAACCGCGTGGTGTCCATCAGGTGCGAAGGCACCACGTTTTGCAGCGCGGTGAACATGCTTTCAATGCGTCCCGGGTATTTTTTCTCCCACTCGCGCAGCATATTGCCGATCTGTTTGCGTTGCAGGTTTTCCTGGCTGCCGCACAGGGTGCAGGGAATGATAGGAAAAGCCCGGTGCGCGGCCCATCGGGCCAGGTCTTTTTCGGCCACATTGGCCAAGGGACGAATCACGATGTGACCGCCATCGTCGCTGACCAATTTGGGTGGCATGCCTTTGAGTTTGCCGCCAAAGAACATATTGAGAAAAAAGGTTTGCAGCATGTCGTCGCGATGGTGTCCCAGTGCGATTTTGGTGATTTTCAATTCATCAGCCACGCGGTAGAGAATGCCACGGCGCAAGCGGCTGCACAGGCTGCACATGGTTTTCCCCTCGGGAATCACCTTTTTCACAATGCTGTAGGTGTCCTGGGTCTCAATGTGAAATGGCACGCCGAGTTGCTTCAGGTAGGCGGGCAGGACGTGGTCCGGAAATCCCGGCTGCTTCTGGTCGAGGTTGACAGCGATCAGCTGGAACCGGATCGGTGCCCGCTGTTGCATCTTCAGCAGGATATCGAGCATGCCGTAGCTGTCTTTGCCGCCGGACACGCAGACCATGACCCGGTCGCCTTCCTCGATCATGTTGAAGTCCATGATGGCTTGACCGACCTGGCGACAAAGCCGTTTTTCGAGTTTGTGGTTCTCGCGTTCTATCCTTACGCCGGATGCCTTGGCAGTCTCCTGGTCCGTTTCAACGGTGGCCTCGGTACCGTTCCAGATTGCGTTCATTGCAATGCTCCCCGGGGGCTGCTATCGACGCCCCATGATCCTGTTTCCATCCGGATGGCGACTTCGCAATCCGAAAAAATTTGAAGCTTCGCGATCTTTACCCGCGCGCCCACGACACCGGGCAATTGCATCAGGCGATGGGTCAGTTTGCCGATCAGCGTTTCGAGCAGGTTGACATGCGTGGACGTACATTCGTCGATGATGATCTGGCGCACTTTGCGGTAGTCCAGCACATGGTTGATGGCGTCATCGCGCGGCAGCAAGGGCTGGCAGCCCAGGCACAGTTCGGCATCGACCTGAATCGGTTGCGGCTCGCGCATTTCAGACTCCAGAATACCCAGACTGGCGTCAAAACGCAGGCCGGTGAGCGTCAGTGTCTGGTTCCCGGTGGTGGGATTCATGGCATTGCTTTCATTCGAAATACTTCTACACCGACCCCCGCGCAGTCCGGGTACACATCGGGTTTGCAACTCGACAAACGTACCGCCACGACTTGCGCATGGGCCAGCATCCGGTTGGCCAGGTCATCACACAAAGTTTCCTGCAGTTCGACGTGTCCGGTGCTGACGCGCTGCGCGATGACCTCGCGCACGAAGTCGTAATCCACGACCTCCGACAGCTTGTCGTCCTGCGGCGTGGAGGCGGCGTAGGGCACAAACAGCTCCACGTTGAAGACCACCCGCTGGGCTTTGCCTTTCTCAAAATCGTGCGCGCCGATTTGCACCGAAATCACATGGTCCCGCAAAAAAATGCGCCGGCATTCCAGTGCCAGCCAGGCGAGCGGATCTTGAACTTTTCCCAGTGTCATAACTTGGCGCCTTGATTGTCCTGAACCGCAAACATCACGTCGCGCTCCAACGGGACCAAATGTTGTCCATTATCGACACACAGCGTCACTCCCGTGATGCAGGGGTTTTGCGCCAGAAAGACGCAGGTGGCAGCCACTTGGGCGGGGTCGATGGCCTGCTGCATCAGGTTGACCCGGCTGGCGCGGTCAAAGTTGTCCTGGGTTTGCGGGCCGCTTAAAAACATCAGTCCCGGCGCTACGCCGCAAACGCGGATGCGCGGTGCCAGCGCCTGCGCCTGCAGCGCCACCGTGCGTTCGAGCGCCAGTTTGGATACGGTGTAGGAAAAATAATCCGGATTCAGGTTAAACACCTTCTGGTCCAACACATGAATGATGCTGCGCATGCCGGGCCACACGCCGACGTCAGCTTCAGACGCAGCGCCCGAATGCCGGGCCATATCCCGTGACAGCGCGAGCGGCGCAATCAGGTTGACTTCGAGCTGCGCGCGCATGCCGCTGGCATCAAAGTCGCTGGCTGCGTCAGGCACAAATGTCGAGGCATTGTTCACGAGGCAATCGAGTGGGCCGCCTTGCGCCAGGATGCGCTCCATCATGGCGGTGCGGGACGCCTCATCGCCCAGGTCGGCTTGAATGCAGTGGGCTGCAAAGCCGTCACCGCGCAACGCCTGTACCAATGCCTGCGCCGCGTCGCCGGATTGCTGGTAGTGGCACCACACAGCCCACCCGGCCTGTGCGAACGCACGGCATATCAGGGCCCCCAATCGCTGCGCGCCACCGGTTACCAGAACGCTGCGTATCGCAGCTTGTGCCGCGCCACCCGTCATTTGGGGACACCCCGCACCACATCGTCTTCGACCAGAAGCGTGGTGGCATGCAGGCGCGTGTCTTGCAGCGCCAGCAGGACGGCATTGGCCGCGTCGGGTTTGGTCGGGCTGCCGGTTTGCGAGTGCGCTTCCTCACGGTCTGCCATTTTTTCGCCGCGCAGCATGGGGCCGCGCGATGCAATTTCAGGTGCCACGCCCACTACCCGGATAACCGGATGCAAGGCCAGCGCCAGCATGCTGTTGGCCGCATCCAGCGCGGCTTTGGACAATGTGTAGCTGACGAAGTCGGGGGCTTGATTCCAGATCTGCTGGTCCAGCAGATTGACGACGACACCGGTGGTGTCCGGTTCGCTGACCCGGCGTTTATTAATGTGCGTATGCAGTGCCTGGCTTAGCAAAAGGGCCGCGCCGGCGTTGCTGCGCATGTGCTTTTCCATCGCCTCAAAGCTGAAGGTGGCGGGCGAGTCTTTCTCAAAAGTGGAAGCACAGTTGACGACTGCGTCCACCTGGCCAAACTCCGCGATCACGGTGGGCAGCAGGTTGCGCACGGCCGTCTCATTGCCCAGATTGGATCTAAATGCGGCCGCTCCCGGCGTGTGTTGGGCGCATTGGGCCACCGTGATGCGCGCGTCTTCCACCGAGTCGCGGAAATGTACGGCGATGCGCCAGCCGTTGGCGGCCAGCTTGAGGGCGATCTCGCGGCCCAGGCGCTTGGCTGCACCGGTGATCAAAACAGTGCGGGCGGGTGGCCTGGCGGCCTCATTGGCGTTTTTTTCGGGGGTGGACATTGGGGGACAATCCGGCGCGTTATGAATGATTCGAACGGTTTGGATACAGCAGCGAGTTTAACGGCCTCACCCGAATTGCCGGTGACCGGTCTGTCGGACGAACTAGGCCGCCAGATTGCAGGCGTCGTGCAGGAAAGCGGTGGCTGGATCGGCTTTGACCGTTTCATGGCCGAAGCGCTGTACCGGCCGGGTCTGGGTTATTACGCCAACCGGCTGGTCAAATTTGGCGCGACACCCGAAAGTGATTTTGTTACCGCGCCCGAGATGACGCCGCTGTTTGGCGACGTGCTGGCCCGGCAGGTGGCGCAGGCCCTGCAGAGCACCCGCACATTCGAAATCTGGGAGTTCGGCGCTGGCACGGGCGCGCTGGCGCAGCATTTGCTCGACGGTCTGGCGGCGCTGGGCCAGCGGGTGGATCGCTACACCATCGTGGACCTCAGCGAAACCCTGATCGATCGCCAGCGCCAGCGACTGAGCCGTTTCGGTGCGCAGGTTTGCTGGGCTTCGGAGTTGCCGGACGCGATGCACGGCGTGGTGGTCGGCAATGAAGTGCTCGATGCCATGCCGGTGCAGCTGCTGGCCCGGGTCGGTGGGCAGTGGTTTGAGCGCGGCGTGGTCGTCCATGCAACGCAGGGTTTTTGCTGGGCAGACCGGCCCACATTGCTGCGCCCGCCGCTGGAGATTGCGGGCGATCACGACTACCTCACCGAGATTCACGCCCAGGGGGAAGCCTTTGTACGCACCCTGGCCCAGCGCCTGCAGCGGGGCGCTGTTTTTTTGCTGGATTACGGCTTTCCCGAGGCCGAGTACTACCACCCGCAGCGCCATATGGGCACCGTGATGTGCCACCGGGCGCAACAGGCGGATGGCAACCCGCTGGTTGACGTCGGCTGCAAGGACATCACTGCCCACGTCAACTTCACCGGCATCGCGCTGGCCGCCCAGGATGCCGGGCTGGAAGTGCTGGGCTACACCAGCCAGGCGCACTTTTTGCTCAACTGCGGCCTGGCCGAAGCCATGCAAAGCGCGCCGCTCCCCCAGCGTGCCATGGCCCAAAAACTGTTGATGGAGCACGAGATGGGTGAATTGTTCAAAGTGCTTGGTCTGGTCAAAGGCGCACCTTTCGACGCACTGGGCTTTTCGCGGGGCGACCGCAGCCACCGGCTATGACCGGTCATGGAGATAACATCCAGTTCATTGACCTTGCTCAGGATTGTTCGCCATGACCGTCGCTTCGACCAGCACACGCACCGAAACCGTTGAACGCACCCAGCGCCCCTGGGGCTGGTACGAGACCGTATCCGAGGTGGCCGGCAACAAGATCAAGCGCATCCAGGTTGCGCCCGGCCAGCAACTCAGCCTGCAAAAACACAGCCAACGCTCCGAGCACTGGGTGGTAACACAGGGCACAGCTACCGTCACGCTGGATGACCGCACCATCGAACTCCGGCCGGGTCAGCACTGCGATATTGCCATCGGGCAGGTACACCGGCTGGCCAACAAGACCGGGGGGGTCGTGGAAATTGTCGAGGTCCAATTTGGCAGCTATCTGGGCGAAGACGACATCGTCCGCCTGCAAGACGACTACGGGCGCAATTGAATGAGTGAACCATTGATTCGCCTGCCCGCAGGCAGTGCACCGGTGGCATGTGTTGACATCGGCGGGACCAAAGTCGCCATCAGTGTGGCCGATGAGCGCGGCATCATGGGCAAAGTTTCCGAACCCACCGCCAAGGAAGGAAATCATGATGCGCTGGCACTGCAAATCATCCGCCTGATCGGGCAAAGCTGTGCAATTTCCGGCGTTGATCGGTCGCGCATCGCCGCGGTCGGGGTCGCTTCCTGCGGGCCTTTTGTGATGCGCCAAGGATTGGTGGAACTGGCCGCGCCCAATATATGCGGCGGGCTGGCCGGCAAAGCGCGCGGACTGCCTAACGATTGGACGACTGCGTTGCTGGAGGCCCCCCTGAAGGCCACTTTTCCCAATGTGCGGGTCGAAAACGACGGCGTGGGCGCGTTGGAGGCCGAGCGCCGCTGGGGCGCGTTGCAGGGTTCCAAGCACTGCGCGTATGTGACGTGGAGCACCGGTATCGGCGTGGGCGTGTGTGTCGATGGACACATTTTGCGCGGCAAGAATGGCAATGCCGGGCATGCCGGGCACACGTTTGTCAGTGACAACAACGACGCACTGTGCGGCTGTGGGCTGGTTGGCGATGTGGAGTCGCTGATCGCAGGCAACGCCATACCGCGGCGCTTTGGTGCACGCGGCTATGCCAATGCACAGGATCTGTTCGCAGCGGCCGGTGCGGGCGACGCAGAGGCGATTGCGGTGGTGGATGGGCTGTGCCGCGTGATGGGGCGAACGCTGTTCAACCTGATTGCAACACTCGATCTGGAGCGCATCGCGCTCGGTGGAAGCGTGTTCTGGCACAACCGCGACTACCTGTTACCCAGACTGAAGACTTTTTTGCAGGGCAAGTTGCCGGCGCTCACCGACGGCGTGCAGCTGGTCAATGCCGGCCTGGGTGAACGGGTGGGCGATTACGCCGCGCTCGCGCTGGTTGCCGTTGATACCTGAAACTTCCGCACAAGCTGCCGGGCGCGCTCAAGGCCGGCATCGCCCCGGGTTGAGGGTGCGGGTAACACCCGATAGTTCCGCCCGCGTAGTCGGCCCAAAATAAATGCAGGCGTCGAACTATGTCCCCGATGCAGCTAAATCCAGATAAAAAGGGTGTCCTTTGAACGCACCATTGCCAGCGCGTCCTACGTCAATTTGGCTTGATGTTTTTGTTGCTGCAATGATGCTGCTGGGCTTCCCGGCGCATAGCCAGCCGGCTGCCAGTTTGCCAACACCGCCGATTCCCAAATTTCATGAAGAAACCGACACCGCAGGTTTGCAGAGCCGGTTTGAGGGCGAAGACGAATACATAGTCGGCGGTGGCGTGGCCACTTTCAATTGTGATGACAGTGGTCTGCCATCGGTTTATGTGACAGCGGGTGTCAACAAGGCCAAGTTCTACCGTAATCGCAGCCAGCGCGGCGGTCCGATCAAGTTGCAGGAGGATCGTTCGGGCTTGGAAGTAACCAATGCCATTGGCGCCTACCCGATCGACATCGATGGCGACGGCAATGTTGACCTCGTGGTGCTGCGGGTAGGAGAAGTAGAAGTTTTCCGGGGCCTTGGAAACTGCAAGTTTGAACGCGCAAATGACCGCTGGAATGTGCACACCGGCAATGGCTGGCACACCGCGTTTTCTGCGACCTGGGAACGCGGCCACCAATGGCCGACGATGGTCATCGGAACCTACATTGACCGCACCAAACCGGAATTTCCCTGGGGTAGTTGCACGCCAAACCTGCTGTTGCGCCCCAATGCCACGGATTCCGGATTCGCCGACGCCGTGCCGCTGGTGCCCGGTCACTGCGCCCTGTCCATGCTCTTTTCAGACTGGAATCGCAGTGGCGAAGCGTCATTGCGCGTCAGCAACGACCGCGAGTACTACAAAAACGGCCAGGAGCAACTGTGGGCATTCAAGCCGGACCAGCCCCCTGTGCTTTTCGGACCGGACCAGGGCTGGAAGCCGCTGCAGATCTGGGGCATGGGCATTGCAAGCTACGACATCGACGGGGATGGGTTTCCGGCGGTCTTTCTGACCAGCATGGCCGACAACAAGCTGCAGAAATTGGATGCGGGCGCCAAGGGGCCCACTTATTCCGACATTGCTTTCAAGCGCGGCGCTACGGCCCACCGGCCCACCTGGGGTGGCGACATCCACCCATCGACAGCCTGGCATGCGCAGTTCGGCGACGTTAACAACGATGGCTATGCCGACCTGCTCATTGTCAAAGGCAATGTTTCCACCATGCCCGCGTTCGCCATGCTCGACCCCGACAACCTTTTATTGCAGCGCGCGGACCACAGTTTTGTGGACGTAGGCCAGGAGGCGGGCATGTCCAGCGTCAAGCGCGGCCGCGGGGGCATGCTGGTTGACCTCAATGGCGACGGCATGCTCGACATCGTGGTAGTCAATCGGTGGGACAAGGCACAACTCTGGCGCAACGTGGGTGCGGGCACGCCTGACCAGCCCGGTGTCATGGGGCAGTGGCTGCAATTGAGGCTCAGGCAGTTGGGGGGCAATCGCGATGCCATCGGCGCATGGGTCGAAGTAGATCTGGGCGAGCGCATCGTCCGACAGGAATTGACGATCGGTGGGGGACATGCCAGCGGCCACCTGGGATGGATGCATTTCGGGCTCGGTGCCGCTGCCGGGACTTCGAAACCTGTGAGGCTGCGCGTGCAGTGGCCGCATGGTGACTGGAGCGACTGGCAGCCCGTGCAGGCCAACCAGTTTTACCTCTTTGACAGGGAAAAAGGCCTGAACCTGGTGAAACTGCCATGACAAATTTACGTTTGCACCATCACTCCGGCCTCTGGTCGGTTCCAGCCAGGAAGGCCATCGCAGCACTGACGTGTTGCATGTCGATATCAATGGCTGCATGGTGTCAGGGCACGGCGTCGCCCGTCACGTCGGCGGCGCCACCGACAAGCAACTTCAGCGCAGCAGTTGCTACCGACTGGGTTGGGCTGGACCTGCAACTGATTCAGCAGACGCCCGGTTTCAGTCCGCCGGTGGCGGCCAGGGCCTTGGGGTACTTGGGCCTGACACTTTACGAATCGGTAGTGCCGGGCATGCCGCAAAACCGCAGCTTCAGCGGGCAACTCAACGAACTGGAATCTTTGCCTTGGGCGCAGCCGGACGAACCCTTGCATTGGCCTACGGTGGCGAATGCCGCTTTGGCCGCGATGACGCGCATGATGTTTCCCAATGCCAGCGCGGAAAACAAGGCCCGCATTGATCAGCTGGAGCGTAATTTGCCCATTAAGCTGGAGCGTGATTTCAATCCTGCCGCATTGACCCCGGACATGATCAATCGCTCGGAGACTTTCGGTCGACTTATGGCGATGGCGATCATGACCTGGGCCCGCACCGATGGTGGCCACGAGGCCTGGGGCCCCTTGCGGCGCAGTCGTCAAAACTATGTTCCCCCCAGCGGGCCGGGTAAATGGTCGCCCACGCCACCCGCATTTGCGCCCGCGCTGCTGCCCTGGTGGGGTGAAGTCCGGCCCTTTGTACTGAAGTCCGCGAGCACTTGCGAGGCACCGCCTGCGCCGGAATATTCGGAGGATCCAGGCTCGTTACGCTACAAGGAAGCCGTCGAGGTTTACCGGATTGCCAAGCAGGCCACGCAGGAACAGCGGCAGTTTGCCTTGTACTGGGCTGATGATCCGCTTAAAACGCCTACGCCATCAGGCCACTGGGCATTTATCGCGACGGATGTCCTGAAACAGCGCAATGCGAATCTGGCGCAGGCGGCCGAGACTTACGCGCTGCTGAATATGGCCATGTCAGACGCTTTCATTGCGGGCTGGCGGACCAAGTACGTCACCAGCGTATTGCGCCCGGTGACCTATGTTCAATTGTTTATCGACAGCAATTGGGTACCCGAGCTGATGTCAACGCCGCCGTTTCCTGAATATCCCTCCGGCCACTCTGTGCAGTCGAGCGCTGCAGCGGGCGTGTTGAGCAAGCTTTTTGGAAGTAACACGGCGTTCACGGATAACACCCACAACGACCGGGGCTGGGGGCCGAGAACGTTCAAAAGTTTCAAGGCCGCAGCCGATGAAGCAGCCAATTCACGCCTTTACGCGGGTATTCATTTCCGCTCGGCGGTTGTCGGTGGGCAGCAGCAGGGGGAGTGTGTGGCCGGGAAGGTGCTGTCACTCCAGACAAAACGTTGAATCGGGGCAGTCGGGGCCTGCGCGTTGTCGTTACCGGTGCGGTACTAAGCGTTTCCCCTAGCTAAATTGGGGTTGATTCCGTGGACACTTCGTTTTGTGGTCAAACTAAAGCGCGCTGTACACAGTGTGGGCCGCATGAAAGCCTTTTTAACAAATGCCCTGCAGGGCTTATCTCTGGAGACATCAATGAATTTCAAACGTCAATTGACCGCAGTGGCACTGGCCATCGTCGCCACATCCTCTTTCGCGGAGCTGGTGGTGGGTGTTAGCTACGACGCATTCCAGGAAGAGCGCTGGAAGACCGACGAGGCAGCGATCAAGGCCGAACTGGCCAAGTCGGGAGCGAAGTACATCATGTCGGACGCCGGAGCATCCACCGAGAAGCAGCTCTCCGACATCGACGGCCTGATTGCCAAAGGCGCAAAAGTCCTGATCATCCTGGGCCGCGACAAAGACGCCATCCTGCCCGCCGTCAACAAGGCAGCGCAATTGAAGATCCCGGTGATTGCTTACGACCGTTTGTTCGAAGCTCCCGGCGTCACTTACATCACGTTTG
>CAIOLZ010000165.1 GCA_903859265.1 uncultured beta proteobacterium | reverse complement strand
TACCGTTCCAGTACCTGCAAATCGGATGCTTTGCAAAGAGTTGCCAGTTCCTCAAGCAAAGCGCGGGCCGCTTGGGGATCGAGGGCGCGCGCAGTATCCTGGCCTGCCTCCAGGGGTGCGCCAATACCCGCAATGGCTGCTTCGAGCATTGCCTTGGCCTTGGTCGTTTCAATGGCAAGCTTGGCAAGCCCGCCGTCCTCGAGACCCTGAAACTCCCCGGCATGCACTTTTAATTCCAGGGCTCGTGCCGCGTGCGCCAGATCATTGGCTCCCAGCGTCGCGGCATTACCCTTGATGGTGTGGATGGTGCGAAGGTAGTCGTCCCTCTTGCCGGCATAGATCTGGTCGTAGAGGTCGCCGACTGATCCGTCCAGCGATTCAATAAATTGTCTGGAGGTGCGCAGATAAAGTTCCCGTGATCCCGAGAGGCGGCCCAACGCGCCCTCCAGGTCCAACCCGCCTACATGCGGCAGGGCGGATTGCAAACGTGGCGCAGTGCTGGCGTCAGAAGACTGCAGGTCGGCAACCGCTTTGAAGCCCGTGGTGCGGATCAACAGCGCCACCAGCCTGGCCATGTCAAAGGGCTTGCCCACATGCTCATTCATGCCGGCAGCGATGCATGCGTCGCGGTCGCTGTCCATGGCGTTGGCTGTCATTGCCACAATCGGCAGATCAACAAGGCCCAGTTCACTTCTGATGAAGCGTGTTGCGCCATAACCGTCGAGCACGGGCATCTGCACATCCATCAACACGACATCAAACTGAGGCGCCGCGGCTGCTACAGCCTCAACCCCCAATTGACCATTGGCCGCGAGAGACACGATGGCTCCTTCGGCGGTCAAGAGTTCATCGGCCACCTGCTGGTTGATCAGGTTGTCCTCGACCACCAGAATCCGCATGCCGCTGAGTTGCCTGGTGCCGGCTCGCCCTTTGGTAATTTTTTGTATGGAATCATTGCCCTGGCTGGCATCCTGGAACGCGTCATACAACATGGATGCGGTAATGGGCTTGACCAAAAAGCCGTTGATCATTTCCTGTTCGGATTCCGTGCGGCGTGCCAGGGTTTCCGTGCCATGGGCAGTAATCATCACCACCATGGGCTGCGGCATGTTGCCCGATTGCGCCACCTGGCGAATTCGGCGGGTGGTCTCCCATCCATCCATCCCCGGCATTGACCAATCCATGCAAATCACCGGGTACGGAAAACCGGCGTCCCCGGCCTGGCCTTGCGCGGCAACCATTTCCAGTGCCTGCCTGCCCGATGTGGCGAGGTCTGCGGGCCAGCCCCAGGAGCGAACCATGCGCAGTGTCAGCTCGCCGGCAATCAGGTTGTCATCGACTACCAATACGCGCTTTGGCGTGACCGCGGGACGTTGCGACTCGTCGGCGTATGCAGGGACCGTGTCCACAATCGGCATTTCAATTGCGAAGGAAAACGTGCTGCCGACGCCGGGCGTGCTGGTGAGCACGATGTCACTGCCCATGAGCTCCACAAACCGTTTGCTGATGGACAGACCCAGGCCTGTGCCACCAAATTTGCGTGATGTGGAACCTTCGGCCTGCGAAAAGCCGGTAAATATATGGGCCTGGTGTTCGGGTGCAATGCCAATTCCAGTGTCCTGCACGGCGAACCTGATGGTCACCGTGCCTTGCGCCTGGGCCACTTTTTTCAACGACACGACGACCTGCCCGGTTAAGGTGAATTTGACGGCGTTTCCGCCAAGATTGATAAGCACCTGCTGCAGCCGCTGGGCGTCGCCCCGGACCACGGGCGGTAACCCGGCCTCGACATCGAACAGCACCTCAATGTCTTTGGTGCCGACATTCGCTGACAGAATGGTTGCGAGGTTGCGCATGAGCTGGTCGATGCGAAATGGCTCGCTCTCCAGCGTCATCTTGCCGGCCTCCGCTTTGGAAAAATCCAGGATGTCGTTGAGCAGCACGAGCAAAGACCGCGCCGCGAGGTCTGCTTTAGCGGCGTAGTCGCGCTGTCGGCCGGTCAACTGCGTGCTTTGCAGAAGATACAGAAGTCCCAATATCGCGTTCATCGGCGTGCGAATTTCGTGCGACATGTTGGCCAGAAACTGTGACTTGGCCTGGCTCGATTCCTGCGCCGCTGCAACTGCCAGCCGGTTGGCCCGCACATACATGTTCCACAGAATGCCGGCCAGCGTCAGCATGGCGCCCGCGAAAAAAAACAGCCCGAAGAACCATGCCCGGTCTTTGCCCACGTTCAACCAGTCGGGCACGGGCAGCGCCACGTGAATGCTGAAGTTACCTTCCGTCAGGACCTTGGACTCCCAAATTACCGGCTCGTTCCAGCCATCCATGCGAACCAGTTCGGGCCACGCATTGCCGTCCCAGTTGCGTATTCCCAGCGCAGGAAAGTCGGTTCTTTGGTACTGGCTTTGGCGGGCCTCGGTTGACAGCACACCGATGATGGATTGCGGCAGGGAATGAAAGAGCAGTGCAGGGCGGTCTGCCTGAACGATGACTCCATTGGAATCCGCAATAAAAGCTCCGAGCGGGCGGGTCCAGCGCTCCAGGCCGGTGAGGTCCAGCTTGGCAACAACCGTGCCGAGAAACTGATCGTGCCCGTCCAGTATCGGATAAGAGTAGTAAAGCCCGGGCAGCTTGGTGACTTTTCCGACGGCATATTGCCGACCGGCGCTACCACTGAAGGCCTGCCTGAAGTAGTCGCGGTCCAAATAGTTGGTGCCTACAAAACTGGTAGTTTTATTACCGTTGCTGGCAGCAACACAATCACCTGCCGCATTGATGAGATAGATGACGTCAACACCGAAGCCCGTCGCGACGCCCGATAAAAACCGGCGCAGGCCGCTTTGCTCTGTTTCATCACCCCAAAGTTGCCGGCGTTCTGCATAAGGTTTGTCAGAACGTTTTACCAGCGGCCCGAACTCCACGAGTCGTTTGCGGATGGCCTCTTCGTTGGACAAAGCCAGCGGAATATTCCTCAGGTTGGAGATGGCCTCGTTGATTTCAGCCGCCAGCGAATTCAATTTGGCGTGCGCCTGCTGGGTACTTTCCGCGTAAACGATGTCGGACTTGTATTTGCCGTAAATACCTGAGACCAGCCACGCCAGAATCGCCCAGCCCATCAAAATCAGGAAGACCGAGACCCAGAAAAAATTGCCGGAATGATCGCGCCAGCGCCTGAGCACAAGGGAATACTTGGCGATCATTGAATCATCCATCAGTTCGTACTCTCGGTGCCTGGTGCCTGAAGAACCCTGATTATCAGACCTGCGATCAGGTTTGTCGCATGCTCGGTGCAACGGCGGCTGCAACCCGAGCCATCATGGCACCCGTGGCTGTCCCAGGCAGCGTTTGCCTATCCCAAATACCAGCATGCCCACGAACATGGCAAGTCCAAATATCAGGGCTTTCGGTTGGCCGGCTGCCATCGAGACAATGGCAGGGCCCGGACAGAATCCGACCAGACCCCAGCCCACGCCGAAAATCAGTGATCCGATGATCAGTGGCTTGTCAACCTTGTCGGATACAGGGAGTCGAAACGCAGCACCCAGAAAACTCGCCTTGCTTCTTTTTGCCACCCTAAATGCTAAAAAAGAGACTGCAATGGCGCCTCCCATGACCAAAGCGAGCGACGGGTCCCACGTCCCGGTTACGTCCAGAAAGCCAATGACTTTGCCGGGGTCCGTCATGCCTGACAGCAGCAGACCGGTACCAAACAATAGGCCTGCCAAGAATTCGCTGATACGTTTCATGCCCATGGCTTCAAAACCAACGGTGTGTAATAAATACGGTCAAAACCGCCACACCCATAAAGCTGATTGTCGCCAGCAAGGACCGCAGCGACATGCGCGACAGGCCGCACACACCATGACCGCTGGTGCAGCCCGAGCCGTACCGTGTGCCCCAGCCAACCAACAGCCCCCCGAGGATGGTGCGCAGGTTACCCGCTTCGATTCGAGGTGCCGACATTAGTGCGTCTGGTGCAACCGCGCAAACCAGCAGCGGGGCAGACACGACCCCCAACAGGAAAACCACGCGCCATTTGAAGTCACCCGCTTGGGGCGGAATCAGGCCTCCCACAATTCCGCTCACGCCCAGAATACGGCCGTTGAAAAGAATGAGCATGGCGGCAGCAACGCCAATAAGAACGCCGCCGCCAAGAGACCGCCACGGGGTGAAATGTATCCAGTCAACGGACATCAATTGCTCCTTGTTTAACAGCAGTATCGCCGCACAACTGCTGGTATAACACTGCCACCACAGCGTGCGCCTGCGCACCAAACATGCTGGCTAGAATCCTGTGCAGGTACAGCCGTTCGTGCTGTGCAACGGTTAGGCCAATAGCCACATAGCCGATCCCATCAATTCCAGTTTCCAACCGTGCCGGATAGCTTTATGAATTCCTACGACAAACCTTCAATCGCCTTTCATTGGATTTGCGCTGTACTGGTACTGACACTCTGGCTCGTCGGGCAAATCATCGACTGGTTCCCCAAAGGGGATCC
>CAIOLZ010000164.1 GCA_903859265.1 uncultured beta proteobacterium | reverse complement strand
TGTTGGCAGGATTTGCCACCATGCCCTGTTGCCGATCGCTGGGCAGGGTAGGGTGTTCAAAATCTTGAACGCAAGCTTGGCTTTGGAAGTCGCGGATAGTTAACGTGACACTGGCGTTACGAGAAATTTTCGGCTACCCTCACACCGATGTCCCTGATTCATACAAAAAATAACGTCATCCCCCAAAGCACGCGTCAACCCACTTTGTCACAGCCAGCGAATTGAACACCACCATGGCGACTTTCACCGCTAAGAATTCTCAGGGTTCCAACTTGCCAGCATCGTCGCCAAAGACGACGGAAACCAGCACGGCAAACAGCGAACCTGTGCTTCAATCCGTCAAAGAGCGGCGAAAAATTCCGAGGGATTTGCCAGTTCCTGACGCGGTTGAACTTGATGACGACTCTGGTTGGGATGAGTGGGCAAAATATTCCCCTACAAAGCCCGGACCACTGCGTTAACTCGGTCGCTGGCTGAACAATGTCAGCCTCCCCGTGCAGCGGCCCTGCGTTGCAGCAACCGATAGCACATGAAGGCAACCACGGCAACGTTGCATGTCAACACCCCACCGTTAATGAGCGTGGTGTGCTTCAGCAGATGGTCTATTTCGAGCGGAAGGTAAATTCCACCGGATAGTGTTGCCAGCCATTCGGCCCACGCGCGGTCTCTCCAAAGTCCATAGCTTTCGAGGAAGCGAATCGTTGCATAAAACAGTGCCAGCAACACTGCGTCGCGAATGTTCGCATTGCCTAGCAAGGCGGCATTGTCGAGCAGCATTTTCGGGTAATGCGCATCAGGGTCAAGGTGAAAGTGACCGATCAGGGCGTAAGCGGCGGCGCGTACATCGCGGTGGGCCAAACTGAGAAGGCCAGCACCGGCCGTCAGGGCAGCAAAGCCCTTCACCGCTTCAAAAAGCGCTATGGCCCGCAGGGCGGTTTTTGTATCGGAACTTTGCAAAGCTTTCATGAATACCGCTGGTGATGTGCCACTCGCATGATAAACGGCGCCTCAGCGCGCATCTTGTTCTGGGGAAAACAATCGGGAAATACCGCCTTTGCGATGGAGCATCGATGCGAAATCGTGACCCGCGATGGAGCGGTCTGACGCCATAATCCTGGATCTGTAAACCGTAAGAATTTTGGCAGGTGCTAAACGTCATGAACCCACACGTCATCCTTGCATTCATTGCGGTTGCATGCGTTGCCATTGTGAGTCCGGGACCGGCGACGATACTTGCCATACGCAATGGCACCAAGTTCGGGATGCGGGCAGTGGTGTGGTCGGCGCTGGGAAATGTATCAGGTCTGTTCTGCCTGTCGGCGGCGTCCATGCTGGGGCTCGGGATGCTGCTGGAGTCCTCTACCGTGCTTTTTGGCGCAGTCAAAGTTGTCGGTGCCGTTTATCTGTTTTATATGGGTGCCAGGCAGCTGCTTGGCCATTCAACGGCGGTTCCTGCCGCAACGGATGATGCATCCATGTCAGCGCTGCCAAGGCGGCGTCACCTGTATCGGGAGGCGCTGCTTACAGCTGCCACAAACCCCAAACCAATTCTTTTCTTTACAGCGATGTTCCCGCAATTCGTGAATGAGCATGCGCCACTGCTGATGCAATTTTTTGTGCTGACAGGGATCTTTGTGAGCCTGTCCTTTGCATCGCTTCTCAGTTACGCCTTGCTGGCGTCGCGCGCTACGGCCTTGCTTTCACGCCCGGGGTTTTCAAAGTGGCTGAACCGCACCTTCGGCAGCATATTTATCGCTTTCGGCGCGGCCCTGCTCACACTGCGCAGGCAAGGTACGTAAAAAGCCGGTCAGCCGTGAACCGGGTGTGGCACGCAGGTAGAGGTCCAGAAAGTGCGCCATGCCTGCAGCAATCAAACCTGTCGCCATTAGCACCCAGCATGAAGCGAGCGCTGCGCGCAAACTCACCATCAGGCACAGTCCGGCAAGGCCGTTGAGCAAATAGTCATCAGGTGCCAACCCGCGACCCGTAAAGTGGTGATAGGCCCACAGCGCTGCCAGTTCCAGGGCCGTGAACAAAAGCGCAAAGTCAACGACGATGCCGGACGCGTAGAGCGCCTCAATGCTCATACCTTGGCCATACCCAGCAGATGCGCCATGTCTTTGAAAAAGATGCGCACATGGGCCATGGGTTTTTTGCGGGTAAGTTGCTTGTTCATGTACGACTCGAAGGTGAGTTGCTGCACATCGCGGTCTTCACAGATTTTCACGAAGCGCTCGCGCCGCTTCTCGCTGGAGTACCAGAACCATTGCATCACACCCAGTACGGTGAAGACGGTCCGGTGCAGCTTCATGAATTGCTTGCGTGCCAGTTTGAGACTTCTGGCATCGCCGGTTACCAGCAGTTGGTGCGCCGCTTGGGCTGCGAGCTGACCTCCCACCATCGCGTAATAAATACCTTCGCCCGATGCCGGGGCAACAACGCCGGCAGCGTCGCCTGCCAGCACGACGTCCCGTCCGTTGTCCCAGCGCTTGAGGGGCTTCATGGGCAGGGGCGCGCCTTCCCGGCGCAATACCTCAACTTCACCGAGACCGGCAACTTGGCGCAATTGACCCACCGCACCGCGCAGCGAGAAGCCCTTGTCCGCACTTCCGGTGCCAATACTCAGTGTTTCGCCGTGGGGAAAAACCCAACCGTAAAAGTCCGGTGAAAGCACGCCTTGGTAATACACATCACAACGCGAACCATCGTAGCCGGCGGGCTTGACCGCCGGGGCTTTGACAATCTCGTGGTACGCAAACACATATTCGGTGTCATGAGCGCAGTCCACACTCTGGCGGGCGACCTGCGACTTCGCGCCATCGGCGCCAATGATGCTGCGGGCGCGTACCTGGACCGGTTTGCCTTCGCCGCGTTGTGGCAGATCGCGCCCCTGGAAGTGGACGATGCTTACACCATCGCTATCCCTGGAGAGTTTCTCGAAGGTGCCGATGCGCCGGACGGCGCCGGCCCGGGCAGCGCGCTCGCGCAGCCATTCGTCGAAGTCCGCGCGGTCCACCATGCCGACAAAGCCATTGTCAATCGGAATGTCCACCTTGTGGTTGCTGGGCGCAATCATGCGGGCGGAGCGGGCCTTGGCAACCAGCAAATGGTCTGGAATGGCAAAGTCTTTAATCAGTCGCGGCGGAATTGCGCCACCACAGGGTTTGATTCTTCCGGCACGGTCCAGCAATAGCACACTATGACCATTTTTTGCCATCTCGTGCGCCGCTGTGGCTCCAGCAGGACCGCCGCCCACGACAACAACGTCAAACGTTTCTAGTGCTTCCATAGAACTCTCCCAAGGTTGGTACGACCGCTAATGTTTCCGCTTGTTACTGCATCGCGCGATGCAACCGCATCGACACGCCATGCAATGAATGCAGAGGCCAAAAAGAGCAGGCCCTCGAAGGCAAACACGAATGCGTAGGCCGCACCCGATGAGGCCATCAAATAGTGCGCAAGGTCGCTGGCACCGGTACCAAGCAAACCACCAACGCCAAATGCAACGGCCTGGGCTGCGCCCCATAGTCCCATGCGCGTTCCCTCGCGCGACGCACGACCCTGGGCCGCCAGCTTCATCATGGACCCGATTGCGCCAATTGAAAAAGCGCCATTGGCAGCACCGAGCAAAAATACGTTGGCTTTGAGTGGCCATGCTGCTCCGACCAGGCCGGCAAACGTCAACGCCGCCATCGAAACTGCGGAGGCGACGCACCCGCCTACTGTCCACCCGCGCAAGGAACCGATGTTGCGCAGTGGTGAGCCCTCCGACACCTTCGCGGCAATCAGGCCCGACATCGCGACCAACACCATGCCGAGCAAGACCCCACTGTGTTGCACGCCAGCGAGCTTGGTCGATGCGCCCGGTGTGAAGCCAAAAACCGACCCGGCAAAGGGCTCCAGAATCAATTCCTGTGCACTGTAGGCGAGCATGGAAATGAATACAAAAATGGTGAACTGACGCGCTTTAGGTTCGTCCCAAACCTCTTTCAGTGCGGCTGTAAAACTGGACCTTGCCGGTGTACTTGCCATCGGCATGGTGTCATGTTGAGCAGTCTCCTCAATGCCCCACACTGCTAGCAGGGTCAGGGAAAATGCGACCGCTGACACCGCGCCTGCAACAGCAACCAGCCTTTGCGGGGAGTAAGGATCCAGCAGATGTCCAGCCACTGCGGCGGTCACGGCGAAGCCGACAATCATCATCATCCACACCAGAGTGGCTGCAGCTCCCCGCCGCTGTGGCGTCACGTTTTTGGCCAGCAGGACCAGCAACGATGTTCCGCTGGCGCTTACCCCAAGTCCGATCAACGCAAACGCTATAAATGCCAGTGAGACACCAGCCCAGCGGTTGGTGCTAACCAACGCTGTGGCCGAAGCCGCCAGTGCGCCGCCTGCTGCCAGAAAAGCCATTCCGCCAATAATCCAGGGCGTCTGCCGACCGCCACTGTCTGCACCGTGGCCCATGCGCGGTCGGGCAATCTGAACCAGATAATGCAGCGCCACCAGAATGCCGGGCAGAAGCGCTGGCAGTGAGAGTTCCACCACCATGACACGATTGATGGTTGAAGTCGTCAGAACCACCACGGCACCTATCGATGCCTGTACCAGTCCAAGCCGTGCAATCGTGAGCCAACCAAAGTTTTTCACGTTGTGACCCCCGCAGGCACGGCCGTGATGAGCCCTCTCAACGCAAACGCGCTGACCATCATTCCGGAAACAAAGAGGGGCACGCCAAATCCGCTGTACCACAGAGCACGTTTGCTGACGCTGGCAAGAAAGTGGTCCATCATGGCCAGCTGAACGACCAGCAATACGAAAATCGCTGATGCGTGTGCAGGCTTACCCCAGGCGAACAGCATCAGAATGACGACGGCCTGGGGCAGGCCCATGATCCAGCACGCTACGCCAGCTGCGTTTTGCTCACCAAGCTGCACGGGCAGCGAGCGAACACCCATTTCACGGTCGCCCTTGACGGCCTTGAAGTCGTTGAGCGTCATGATGCCGTGCGTGCCGATGCTGTAGAGAAGCGCAAGGGACAGCGAGCGCCCGTCCGGCATCAGTCCACCTGCCATCACGGCGGCACCGGTAGCCCAGGCGATGCCTTCATAGCTGATGCCACAGGCTGCATTACCCCACCAGCCATTTTCCTTGAGCCGAAAGGGAGGCGCACTGTAAGCCCAGGCCAATGCAAGGCCCAGCAGGGCGGCACCAAAACCCCAGGGGCCTAAAAATGTTGCCACCAGGACAGACACCACGGTCCAGGCGATCGAAATATAAAGCCCCCAGCGGCCCGGCATACGCCCGGAGGGAATAGGGCGTTGAGGCTCATTGATGGCGTCAACGTGGCGATCAAACCAGTCATTCACTGCTTGACTTGTGGCACAGACAAACGGGCCCGCCAGCAATAACCCGACGACCGCCAGTAGCCATTTACCCTGCAAGCTAGCCCCGGAGGCAACCACGCCACAGGCAAAAGCCCACATGGGAGGAAACCAGGTAATCGGCTTGAAGAGCTCGGTGATGGCGGAAAAAGCAGGAAGCGACATAAAAGCGTTTTTACGCTTGACACTATTTTGTGTCAATCGCAATTTACACTTATTGGCGATCCCTAAGGGAAAACGTTAGCGTGTCCAAGGCGGACGCGCACCCGGTGACGGACTATTCGTCGGCCTCAACCGCCAAGTCTCCCATGCCAAACCGGCGCAGTTTGACGTACAAACTCTGGCGGGAGAGGCCCAGCATTTCAGCAGCGGAGGCACGGTTGTCGCCGGTAAGATTGAGTGCCGCCTCGATGCAAAGCTGTTCAATCAGGTCAGTAGTTTCGCGCACGATGTCCTTGAGCGGAACGCGGCCCACCAGGTCCGTCATATCGTCAGACGAACGGGGAAGCTCCTTGCCCGGTTTTGCGTCGCTACCCAGACGCAGTCCGATGTCCCGAATCGTGAATCCCAGACATTTTTGCTCACCGGAGGTTACCGCAACGGCAGAAATTTCCACGTCTGAGAAAGAGCCGTATTCGCCCTTCATCCGCGTTGCGAACAGGCGCACCAGATCTCGCAGCCGCAGATTGGATAGCAAAACACTCAGGTCAACACCGCCGCGGCCCAACCAGCGCTCTAATGACTCGCCCCGCACCAGTTCTTCGTTGCTGATCTGTGCGAGCTGCAAAAACGCCCGATTGGCCGTGAGGATGACCCCATTCATGTCCGTCACGACAAACCCGTCCGGAGCGCTTTCCATGACATCGGCAAGCAGTTGCTTGGAGTTTCGGTCGGCGGGCCCTGCGTTGTTATCCAGGTTGGTGAACCGCAGTAAAAAGTGTGCCGAGTCCTCTTGCCGGAACATGGAAACCGACAGTGTCATGTCAGGTGTTCCATCTGTAAAGCGAACCTTCAGGGGATTTGCCTTGCCACTCGAGCGCAGGCCCGAAAGCAGTTGGCGCACGCCTGAGTAGCTGGCCGGGTCCAGTGCTTCAGCCAGAGTCCACCCGGTACGCACCAGATTTTCACCAAATAGCGTGTGGGCAGTGGGATTGCCTTCTTCTAGCTTTTCAGTGGCTGCATCCAAAATCAGCAGGGCCTCCGAACTCACTTGAAAGAGCAATCGGTAGCGTGTCTCGATATGGCGTAGCCGCCAGAAGTCACGCTCCATGGAAAGCTGTGCACTGAGCAACTTCTGTTGCAGTGCCGCTTGCGGGCGCAGGTCACGCCCGAAAGCCAGTGCATGGGCCTGCGGACCGTTACCGGGTGGCTTGGATTTTCTATGGGGTACCGGCATGATCGAGTACGACAAAGGCAACTCGATTCCGTCCTCGCCCGAGTGGTTCAGGTGGCGCCACTTGGCGCCTTTACCAGTGCCCAAGTCCCGCAACATGGCTTCAACCTTGGGGCGGCTTTCTTTGGTAACGGTCTGTAACCAGGTTTTGCCGAGCCAATCCTTGGAGCCGTAGCTGAGCAGCTCTTCGTTGCCAAATGCCGCGTCGCGGATCACGCCGCCTTCATCGATGACCAGAACCACGTCGGCTGCCGCGGTAATCAAACTGGCTGCAGTATCCGCATCCAGACCACCCAAAAAATGTTCAGCCTGTCCAAAACGCCCGATGTTCTGGCTGGCGGCGCTTTGCATAAGACTGTTCATAACATTTCTGCTTTCTCATTTGGGCCGTCGTCCGGACTCAGGTCTGCACCGTCCGGGTGGCAATAAATTTTTCTGCGAGATCGGGAGCTTCGCGTCCGTTGGTCGCAACCACGTCGGCATTAACTTTCAGCGAGTATTCGGGATACAAAGCAAAAATTGGGCCCCCCACCATTATGCCAACGCGATTGTTAAGCGATCCTTCACGAATCTTACGAATGTATTCGACGAGGAGGTCGAAATGGTTCTCAACTGCCAATGAGAAGCCAATGAGATCAAAGTGCTGTTTGGCGACCAGCCGGATGCAGTCGATTTGGGATTCACTCGGTCCGCCAAATACTTCCCAGCCGTCCCGACGGAAGAACTCTGCGACCATGGAAAGCCCCAGCGTGTGCTGTTCTCCGGGCGCTGGGAGCAGAAGAATTCTCAAACCGTTGGAATCCCGTCTTTCGTTGGGCTTCAAGTCGCCGCTCAGACGGTGCAAAATTTGTTGAAGTTTGCCCAGGCCGATCGTCACTTCAGAGAAATTGCATACGTCGTCTTCCCAGAATTGACCCAGTGCGCGCGCTGCAGGCGCCAGCAAGTCCATGTAAACCGACTCTATGCTGATCCCGCGCAACCGGATGGCGTCAATGCAGTCCAAAGCCAGTGACTCATTGGGCGACAGTACAAGTCGGGCAAATGACTCAACTTCCTCCTGGGACACTTTTCCGTTGGCAAATGGAAAAGTTTGCAGGCAGTCAACGGATTGCCGATGGGCCAACATCAGGCGCGGAATGATTTCGTACTGAATTGCCCGCGCGAGCACTGCAACGCTCCCGTGGTCCCGCTCAACATCGACAGATTTCGAAACCGTGGCGTCGAAATCTCTGTTTGCTGCGGGGCCGAAGCTATTCCAGTGGTCAGTGTGGGTGCGATCACTGTTGTCTCCTGCACTTCGGCTCGCATCGTTTTGGGTGAAGTTACCCATTTGTCTGTCTCCTCGATTGGAGGCCTGACTGTTGCGTACGGGCTTCGATGCATGTCGAAACGTTCTTGCGCTGTCAAACCAACTTTTTTAGATCACAAAAAAACTCTCCAAAATGGTCTTTGCGGTTTCATGACGAAACCCGGAGAGGGTTTTACGCTCCTCTTTGCGGTCCGTCAAAGCTTTTCGAATTTCCGATATAAAAACTTTACTCTATTCAAAATATATGTCAACTTTTAATGACGTAACGAAAAGTTGACATTTCTTTGGAGGAGGGCTAAATTTGCTGCATGTCGAGAAACCACACCTTTTTTGATCTGGCGCAAAGTTCCGATTCCGAGCCGCGTCACCCTTTGTACACACCAGAAGAACGGGTGCGGCGCGACAAGAGCGTGTGGACGCTGATACAGGGCATCCTGGCGCCAATCCAGTTTTTTGTCTTCCTTGTCAGCCTCGCACTGGTGTTGCGATACCTCATTACCGGCAACGGTCTGGACGTTGCAAATATGTCCGTGGTGGTGAAGACGTTCACGCTCTACACCATCATGGTCACCGGGTGCATCTGGGAAAAAGCAGTGTTTGGTTGCTATCTCTTTGCGCCCGCTTTCTACTGGGAAGATGTGTTTAGCATGCTGGTGCTTGCGCTGCATACGGCCTATATATATGCCCTCTATACCGGCGCTTTGACACCGCAACAGCTGATGTATCTGGTTTTGGCGGCCTACGCTACTTACATCATCAATGCAACGCAATTCGTGTTGAAGCTGCGCGCGGCCAGACTCGATTTCGCCGCACAGGTGGAGCGCGCCAGGCTGCGTAATCAGGGAGTTGCAGCATGACGGTAATGGCTCCGATACGCATTGCGCCGGCTGCAGGTTGCTCCGATGCTCCGGTACTGCGCGAGCGCGGGCAACACGAGGTGTTTTGCGGCTTGACCGGGATTATCTGGCTGCACCGCAAAATTCAGGACGCGTTTTTTCTGGTGGTCGGCTCGCGCACATGTGCGCACCTGATTCAGTCTGCCGCGGGCGTGATGATTTTTGCCGAGCCCCGCTTTGCCACCGCGATCATTGACGAGCGCGACTTGGCCGGCCTGGCTGACGCCAACACGGAGCTTGATCGTGTGGTCGCGCAGCTTTTGCAACGCAGGCCCGAAATCAAATTGCTTTTCCTGGTGGGTTCCTGCCCGTCGGAAGTGATAAAGCTTGACCTGGCCCGGGCGGCATCGCGTCTCTCCGCCGAATTTGCGCCATCTGTGCGTGTTCTGAACTATTCCGGTAGCGGGATTGAAACCACATTCACCCAAGGCGAGGACGCCTGCCTGGCATCGATGGTGCCGGCGTTGCCCCAGGCTACGGCCAAGGCTCCGATGGAACTGCTGGTGGTGGGAGCCCTGGCGGACGTGGTGGAAGACCAATTTACACGTCTGTTCCAGCAAATGGGAATGGGCAGTGTCAAGTTTTTCCCGCCCCGGCGTGCCAATGATTTGCCGGCCGTGGGTGCAAATACGCGAATCTTGCTGGCGCAGCCTTTTCTGGCCGATACGGCCAAAGCCTTGCAGGACCGCGGTGCCGTCCGCATTCCCGCCCCATTTCCACTCGGGGTGGAGGGAACTCAGGCCTGGTTGCAAGCAGCCGCGCGGGTGTTTGGGATCGCCGAGGCGACCTTTGACGCAACCATTGCGCCGGCCAAGCAAAGGGCTTTGGCGGCGCTGGCGCGGTCGCGCCTTGCACTGGAGGGCAAGCGTATTTTCTTTTTTCCTGACTCGCAGTTAGAGATTCCTTTGGCTCGTTTTTTGTCCCGTGAGCTGGGTATGACGCTGACGGAAGTCGGCACGCCTTTTCTGCATCGCCAGAACATGGCGGAGGAATTGGCCATGTTGCCCGAAGGAACCATGTTGTCAGAAGGACAGCACGTGGAAAACCAGCTCGACCGTTGCCGCGCTGCGAAACCCGACATCGTTGTCTGTGGACTGGGCCTGGCCAATCCGTTGGAGGTGGAGGGTATGACCACCAAGTGGGCCATTGAGCTGGTGTTCACCCCGATTCAGGGCTTCGATCAGGCGGCCGATCTGGCCGAATTGTTCACCCGACCGCTGGTGCGCCGCATGCGCCTGGCGGCCTGAAACCGTCAAGGTCTAAAACGCCATGCAACTCACGCTCTGGACATACGAAGGCCCGCCCCATGTGGGCGCAATGCGCGTTGCCACTGCCATGGAGGGCGTGCACTATGTGCTGCATGCACCCCAGGGCGATACCTACGCGGATCTGCTGTTCACCATGATTGAGCGCTTGCAAAAACGCCCGCCTGTCACCTACACCACGTTTCAGGCGCGCGACCTCGGGGGCGATACCGCAGAACTGTTCAAGAACGCAGCGCGCGAGGCTTTTGCACGCTTCAAACCACAGGCCATGCTGGTCGGCTCGTCCTGTACGGCGGAGCTGATTCAAGACGATCCCGGCGGACTGGCCAAGGCGCTGGACCTGCCGGTACCAGTGGTGGCACTGGAGTTGCCGGCTTACCAGCGCAAGGAAAATTGGGGTGCCTCAGAAACGTTTTATCAACTGGTGCGCACACTGGCCAAGCCGGACAGCCGTGTTGAAACTGCGATAGGTGCAAACACTGAGAACAAAAAACCACGCTGCAATATTCTGGGTGCGACTGCGTTGGGTTTTCGCCATCGGGATGACGTGCGGGAAATCAGCACCCTGTTACAGACCATGGGAATTGAGATCAATGTTGTGGCACCTCTTGGTGCGACACCAGATGACATTGCAAGCCTGGGCAATGCGGACTTCAACGTGGTCCTGTATCCCGAACTTGCCGCTCTGACGGCGCAGTGGCTGCAGCGCAACTTCAAGCAACCTTTTACAAAGGTAATACCTATTGGCGTGAAGGCAACGCAGGCATTCATCCGTGAGGTCGCGGCACTGGCCGGTCTGGACGCCGAGGCCATTTTGGCGAAGTGCGAATCGCGCGCGCAGTGGTATGCCAAATCGGTGGACTCCACTTATCTGACGAACAAGCGGGTGTTTGTTTTTGGTGATGCCACCCATGCCATTGCCGCGGCCAAGGTTGCCAGTGAAGAACTGGGCTTTACCGTGGTCGGCATTGGTACATACAGCCGTGAATTTGCGCGCGATGTGCGCGATGCCGCAAAACACTACGGGGTAGAGGCCATCATTTCGGACGACTACCTCGAAGTCGAAGCCCGCATTGCCGAACTGCAGCCCGAACTGGTGCTGGGCACGCAGATGGAGCGCCATATTGCCAAGCGGCTGCGCGTGCCGTGTGCGGTGATATCTGCACCGGTGCATGTGCAGGATTTCCCGGCCCGTTATTCACCCCAAATGGGTTTTGAAGGTGCCAACGTTTTGTTTGATACCTGGGTTCACCCCTTGATGATGGGTCTGGAAGAACATCTGCTGGGCATGTTCAAGGGCGACGCTGAATTCCATGAGGATGCAGCCCCTTCGCATTTGGGCGGTGCGGCCATGAAAGAAGCTGCAACCGCTACATCGATGGCCATTGCACAGGCGTCAGAAACCTCGGCACAGGCCGTGGCTGCAATCTGGCTTGCCGACGCCGAACTGGAACTTAAAAAAATACCGTTTTTTGTACGCGGCAAAGCGCGGCGAAATACGGAACGCTATGCAGCCGAAAAGGGTGTGGCGCAAATAACGGTGGAGACCTTGTATGACGCAAAAGCCTATTTCAGCCGCTAGCGCAGGCCATGGCGCGCGCGCCACACCTGTTCGTGTGGTGATAGTGACGATGGACACGCATCTTGCGAGCTCTCTGGAGCGTGCGAGAAAGGCGCTGTCACGCGACTATCCGGGCTTGACCATTAGCCTGCATGCCGCTGCCGAGTATGCCGGTAACGACAGGTTGATAAACCTTTGCCGTGCCGACATTGAGCGTGCTGACATCGTGGTCGCCGCAATGCTTTTTTTGGAAGACCATTTTCTGCCCGTTATTGACGCCCTGCGCGCACGCCGCGACACCTGCGATGCCATGATCTGCATGGCCTCAGCCAGCGAGGTGGTCAAGCTCACACGGTTGGGTAACTTTGACATGGACAAACCCGCCAGCGGAGCCATGGCACTGCTGAAAAAGTTGCGGGGTAACAAAGAGAAAAAGGCCACTGGCGGCGCGGCGCAAATGAAGATGCTGCGGCGTCTGCCTCAGATGTTGCGTTTCATTCCCGGTACCGCCCAAGACGTCCGTGCGTACTTCATCACCATGCAGTATTGGATGGGTGGCTCGGACGAGAACTTGCTCAACATGGTGCGCCATGTCATTGATCGCGGTGCCTGCGGCGAACGCAAGGTCTTGCGCGGCCTGGGACGCGTGGCCGCCCCGGTGGAATACCCGGAAACCGGTGTTTACCACCCACGCATGGCAGGTAAATACTCGGAGCGCGTCACAGATTTGCCGTTGCCCCCCGTTGCACAAAATGGAACTGTGGGCGTGCTGATGCTGCGCTCTTACCTTTTGTCAGGTAATTCGCTGCACTACGACGGTGTGATCGCAGCCCTGGAAGCGCGCGGAATGCGGGTGATTCCTGCATTTGCGGCCGGTCTGGATTCTCGGCCTGCGATTGACGCTTTCTTTATGCAGGACGGACGCGTGGGCGTGGATGCAGTGGTTTCACTCACCGGGTTTTCGCTGGTAGGCGGACCCGCCTACAACGATGCACAGGCCGCCGAGGAGGTATTGGCCAAACTGGACGTGCCTTACGTGGCGGCCCACCCGCTTGAATTCCAGACGCTGGATCAGTGGGGCGGCTCAGAGCGCGGTTTGCTGCCGGTGGAGAGCACCATCATGGTGGCCATTCCCGAGCTCGATGGCGCCACCGGTCCCATCGTATTTGGCGGCAGGCCCGGCGCTGAAGGTGTCAGTTGTACCGGTTGCCACCATGGCTGCACCTTCAAGGCGAGTGAATCCACGTCAGATATGCGCTCTTGCTCCGAGCGCGCCAATATGCTGGCCGCCCGGGTGACCAAGCTGGTTGCGTTGAAACGCGGAGACCGCGCCAATCGCAGGGTTGCCATTGTGTTGTTCAACTTCCCGCCCAATGCGGGCAATATTGGAAGCGCTGCCTACCTGTCTGTATTCGAGTCATTGATGCACACCCTGGCCGGCATGAAGGCGCAGGGCTATCAGGTAAATATGCCTGAGAGCGTGGGCGAACTGCGCGACGCAGTCTTGCATGGCAACGCAGCGCAGTATGGCGCGGACGCCAATGTGCATGCGCTGATTGCGGCCGACGACCACGTCAAACGCGAACGCTGGCTCAAGGAAATTGAAGCGCAATGGGGCCCCGCACCAGGGCGTCAGCTGAGCAATGGCAGTTCGATTTTTGTGCTGGGTAAACAGTTCGGCAATGTTCTGGTCAGCGTGCAGCCTTCGTTTGGTTATGAAGGTGACCCGATGCGACTGCTGTTTGAAAAAGGGCTTGCACCGACCCACGCGTTCTCGGCGTTTTACCGCTATTTGCGGGAAGACTTCAAGGCCAATGCGGTGTTGCATTTCGGTACGCACGGTGCGCTTGAATTCATGCCTGGGAAGCAAAGCGGCATGGCCGGCAGTTGCTGGCCGGACCGACTGATCGACGATTTGCCCAACGTTTATTTGTATGCGTCCAACAATCCGTCCGAGGGTGCCATTGCAAAACGTCGCTCGGGAGCCACCCTGATCAGCTATCTAACGCCGCCGGTCGCGCAAGCGGGCCTGTACAAAGGGCTCAACGATCTGAAGGCATCGATCGAGCGCTGGCGCAGCCAGCAGCCTGGCTGCAAAGACCGCGGCGAAACCGCCATGCTCATCCAGGCGCAGGCCGCAGAGCTCAATCTTGCCGATGCCCAGCCGGTCTGGGATATCAGCATACGGGGAGAGGCCGACCAGCGCGTGGCAAAACTGGCTGAGCAAGTGCTGGAGCTGGAGTACACGCTCATTCCCCATGGCCTGCATGTGACAGGCATGCCGCTGTCACCAGCACAACGGGTAGATATGCTCATGTCCATGGCTGAGTCGATCAATGAGGCCCCGCCCCAGCGCAGTGTGGTCAAGGCGCTGGTAGATGGCCATACCATTGATAAAGCACTGCGCACGGCCAGTATGGTCAAAACTGAGGCCGTGATGGCGATGATGCATGCCCTGGCTAAAGCAAACGAGCTGTTGGCCAAAGATACCGAAGTTCCTGCCCTGCTACACGCGCTCGATGGTGGGTACATTCGCCCCGCTCCGGGCGGCGACCTGTTGCGCACGCCCGGCGTGCTTCCGACCGGACGCAACATGCACGGTTTCGATCCGTTCCGTATCCCCAGTGCGTTTGCCGTGCGTGATGGCGCCAAACACGCGCAGATTTTGCTGGACCGCTATTTGGCGGACGGCAATCCGTTACCCGAATCCGTTGCCATGGTTTTATGGGGAAGCGACAACCTTAAAAATGAGGGCGCGCCCATCGGTCAGGCGCTGGCGTTAATGGGCGCATTGCCCCGGTTTGACAGTTATGGGCGCATTGCCGGTGCAACACTGATTCCACTCTCCGAACTGGGTCGCCCGCGGGTCGATGTGGTCATCACCTTGTCGGGCATCTTCCGCGACCTGATGCCCTTGCAGATCAAGTTGCTGGCCGAAGCGGCATTTTTGGCGGCTTCTGCCGACGAACCCCTCGAGATGAACTGGGTTCGTAAACATGCGCTGGCTTACCAGAAAGAGCACGGTTGCACGCTGGAAATCGCGTCATTGCGGGTCTATGGCAACGCCGAGGGTGCCTATGGCTCCAATGTGAATAACCTGGTGGAAAGCAGTCGCTGGACAGACGAAGACGAACTGGCAGAAACCTACAAACGGCGTAAAGGTTTTGCATACGGCCGCACCGGACGGGCCGTACAGCAGACCGCGCTGTTGCAAAGCGCGCTGGCCGATGTGCAACTGACCTACCAGAATCTGGATTCCGTGGAACTGGGCGTGACGACGGTCGATAACTACTTCGACACGCTCGGCGGCATTACCCAGGCTGTCAAGGTTGCCAGAGGAGGCAAGACGCCGCCGGTTTATATCGGCGATCAGACCATGGGAGAAGCGTCCGTGCGCTCGCTCAAGGAGCAGGTCGCTCTGGAAACGCGCACCCGGATGCTCAATCCGAAATGGTTTGAAGGCATGCTCGAACATGGTTATGAAGGCGTTCGCCAGATCGAGGTTCACATCACCAACACCATGGGATGGTCGGCCACTACCGGTCAGGTGCAGCCCTGGGTTTACCAGCAACTGACGGAGACATTCATGCTTGATCCGGAGATGCGCGGGCGACTGGCAAAACTCAACCCCACCGCCTCGGCCCGGGTCGCAAACAGATTGATTGAAGCATCTGAACGTAATTTCTGGCAGCCCGACGCGGCTACCTTAGAAGCCCTTCGCCATGCCGGCGAAGAACTGGAAGACCGCCTTGAAGGCGTATATGAAGGAGCCTCCGCATGATGGTCGATACATTGCCGTTTCCAACGGTCAAATCTAAAGCGCTGGCCGACCGTGCCCGCCTGGACGGGGAGGGCAGCGTACAAGTGCAGCTGGACCCGAACGTAAAAATCGGCACTGCCAAGGTGTTTGCCATTTATGGCAAAGGCGGCATCGGCAAGAGTACGACATCGAGCAACCTGTCTGCAGCCTTCTCGAAAATGGGCAAGCGGGTTTTGCAAATCGGGTGCGACCCCAAGCACGATTCAACGTTTACCCTGACCAAAAAGATGCTGCCCACCGTCATTGACGTGCTGGAGACAGTGGACTTCCATGCGGAAGAACTGCGAATCGAGGACTTTGTGTTTCCCGGCTACAACGGTGTGATGTGTGTAGAGGCCGGTGGCCCGCCCGCAGGCACAGGTTGTGGTGGTTACGTTGTGGGGCAAACGGTGAAGCTGCTCAAGGAGCACCACCTGCTGGAAGACACGGACGTGGTGATTTTTGACGTTCTGGGCGACGTGGTGTGCGGCGGCTTTGCTGCACCACTTCAACATGCAGACCGCGCGATGATTGTGACTGCCAACGATTTTGATTCCATCTTCGCCATGAATCGCATCGTGCAAGCCATCGGTGCCAAGGCTAAAAACTACAACGTACGGCTCGGTGGTGTGATCGCCAACCGCAGCGCAGCGACCGACCAGATCGACAAGTACAACGAAAAAATCGGCCTCAAGCTTGCTGCACATTTTCCAGACCTCGATGTCATTCGTCGAAGTCGCCTCAAAAAATCCACCCTTTTTGAAATGGAAGCTTCGCCCGAATTGGAAGCCGTCCAGAAAGAGTACATGCGTCTGGCCGCCAACCTGTGGGTGGGTGGTGAGCCCTACAACGCAGTGCCCATGAAGGACCGCGACATTTTTGATCTGCTGGGTTTTGACTGAGGACCGCTGCATCATGGCTGAAATGACTTACGAGCAGCGCCGCGGCCAGATTGAAGATTACTTCGATCGCACCGCTGTTGCGGCCTGGGAAAAGTTGACGTCCGATGCGCCGGTGGGGCGCATTCGCGCCACCGTGCGGGCTGGCCGCGATCAGATGCGCAACACGCTGCTGTCATGGTTGCCACAGGACCTGAGCGGCAAGCGCGTACTCGATGCCGGTTGCGGTACGGGCGCCTTTGCAGTCGAGGCGGCGCGCCGGGGCGCCGAAGTCGTGGCGATCGATCTCTCGCCAACGCTTGTTAATTTGGCGCGCGAGCGG
>CAIOLZ010000163.1 GCA_903859265.1 uncultured beta proteobacterium | reverse complement strand
GTTGCGCCCGTCAACCCGCCTGTGAGCCCTGTTGCCGCTGCGGCGCCAACCCCCGGCGTGGTTGACAAGGTCAATCCTGCCCTCAAGGCTGCATTGCCCAACGACGGCGAGCCCGTGTACACCAGCGTACCCGACCCCAGCCGAAGCACGGCGGTGACACAAGTCGTGCCGCATGACTGGACGATCCGGCATCCTGCCCCTGAAAAGTCGCAAGACCCACAGCCCGTGACGATCTCGCAGATGGTGGTTAATGGTCTCAAGGCAGTATGGCCGGCCAGCGCCAGCCCGGTACAAATTGAACAGGTTAAAAACTCGGTCACAACCCCCATACCGACCACGCCATCCCAGGTTCCTGGTGATCTGGCCAAACAGGCGCTGGTTTACCAGCCCTCCAAAATCAACAAAACCGGCAATATTTAGAACCCGCAGCGCGCAGGCATGCGCCCCGATGGGTGCAATACCATAGCGCCCATGCACACCTCAGCCCTTGTACTTTTTTCCGGTGGGCAGGATTCAACCACCTGCCTTGCTTATGCCCTGTCCCGTTATGCGCGGGTTGAAACCGTGGCCTTTGATTACGGCCAGCGCCACAACGTTGAGCTCGACGCCCGCGTCAACGTGCTGCGCGAGATCCGCCAGCATTTCCCGCAATGGTCGGGCCGCCTGGGCGAGGACCATTTGTTGGATTTATCGGTGCTGGGCGAGGTCAGCGAGACGGCGCTCACCCGCGATACCGCCTTCAGGATGGAGGCCAACGGCCTGCCCAATACTTTTGTTCCCGGGCGAAACCTGGTGTTTCTCACCCTGTCCGCAGCGCTGGCCTATCGGCGCGGTTTGCAGGTGCTGGTCACGGGCGTTTGTGAGACCGACTATTCTGGCTACCCGGATTGCCGCGATGACACCATGAAGGCCATGCAGCTCGCGCTCTCGCTGGGCATGGAGCAACGCTTCCTGATTGAGACCCCGCTGATGTGGATCGACAAAGCCGCGACCTGGCAGCTGGCGCATACGCTGGGCGCCGCGTCCGGCAGCGCAGATGGTGGAGCGCTGCTGGTGGAACTGATCGTGGAGCACACCCACACCTGCTACCTCGGTGACCGCAGCCACCGCCACAACTGGGGTTATGGCTGCGGGGCGTGTCCGGCCTGCGAACTGCGCGCCAAGGGCTACGCGGCCTTTTCCACCAGTTTGAACAAGGCTGCACTGCCGGGCGCCTGAGGCACCAGCTGCCAGCGCCGGCCCTGAAACTCGGCTGCGCCGGACAGGTGGGCAATCGACACCAGCGCGCCATTGCGCTGCGCGGCCAGGTCTTTGAGGCGCTGGTAGAGCACACCAGCGGACGCCTCGTCCAAAGCACTGGTGGCCTCGTCGGCAAAAATCCAGCGCGGCTGTTTGAGTAAAACGCGGGCGATGGCCAGACGCTGAAGTTCGCCGCCGGAGAGCTTTTGCCCCCACGCGTCCGACACGTCGAGTTTGTCGGTCAAGCCCGGTAACAAAGCGTCCTCGAGCGCCTGTTGGATGGCAGCGTCCGAGTAGTTTTGTGCTGCCTCCGGATAGGCCACTGCGTCGCGCAGCGGGCCTTCCGGGAAGTAAGCGCGTTGTGGCAAAAACTGGCTGTCCGCAGCACGTTCGACATGACCGGTGGCAAAGGGCCAGATGCCTGCCAGCGTCCTGAAAAGCGTGGATTTTCCGCTGCCTGAGGGGCCTTCGAGCAGCACAGTGTCACCGGCGTTCACTTGCAGATTCGTATGGGCCAGGATGACCGCGCCACCTGGCAAACTCACGGTCAGATCTGACCCTTGCACACCCGGATTGCCGGCTTGCGCCGCCGATGAAACATCGGCATAGGTAACCGGAGTCAAATCCTTGAAAGACTCTTCAAATCCGGTCAGGCGGTCTGTTGTGGCGCGCCAGTCGGCGAGGCTGCTGTAACTGTTCACAAACCAGCTCAAAGCGC
>CAIOLZ010000162.1 GCA_903859265.1 uncultured beta proteobacterium | reverse complement strand
CGCGGCGGCCACGTCGCAACTGGCGATGATGCTGTACTGCGGGCTGGTGCTGGTATGCATCAGATACGCTTCATTGAACAGCGGTCGATCAAGTTTGACCGTCTGCGAGTCCTGCACCAGAACATGGCTGGCCTGGCTAATACCAGCGAGCAACTTGTGAATCGACTGCGTCGAATAGACCATCGCGTGTTTGGGGCGTGCCCGCTTTTTACCCATCGCGTGGTAGGTGCCATAAAAGGGATGGAAGGCTGCGTGGGGCAACCAGGCCTCATCGAAATGCAGGTTTTCCACATAGCCGTCCAACATATTCTTGACGGTCTCGGTGTTGTACAAAACACCGTCATAGGTTGACTGCGTAATTGTCAGTACCCGGGGCTTCACCGATTTGGCGTCAACGCCCTTGAGCAGCGGGTTGGCTTTGATTTTTGCCTGAATGGCCGCTGGCTCAAACTCTTCTTTCGGGATCGGTCCGATGATGCCGAAATGGTTGCGTGTAGGCTTCAAAAACACCGGGATAGCGCCGGTCATGATGATCGAATGCAGAATAGATTTGTGGCAGTTCCGATCGACCACCACGACATCGCCCGGCGCCACGGTGTGGTGCCAGACCATCTTGTTGCTGGTGCTGGTGCCATTGGTGACAAAAAAGCAATGGTCGGCATTGAAAATACGCGCTGCATTGCGCTCGCTGGCGCCAATGGCGCCGTTGTGGTCGAGCAACTGGCCCAATTCCTCGACCGAATTACAGACGTCTGCACGCAGCATGTTTTCGCCAAAAAACTGGTGGAACATTTGGCCTACCGGACTTTTCAGAAATGCAACACCGCCCGAGTGGCCAGGGCAATGCCAGGAATACGAGCCGTCTTCCGCGTAATCCAGCAGCGCCTTGAAAAACGGTGGCTGTACACCCTCCAGATAGCTCTTGGCCTCGCGAATGATGTGGCGCGCGACAAACTCGGGCGTGTCCTCGAACATGTGAATGAAACCGTGCAGTTCCCGCAAGATATCGTTGGGGATGTGGCGGCTGGTCTTGGTTTCACCGTACACATAAATCGGCACATCGAGGTTTTTGCGGCGTACCTCTTCAATGAAATGGCGCAAATTCAAAACTGCCGGATCCAGATCCGGGCCAGGTGTGAACTCTTCGTCATCAATAGACAAAATGAAAGCGCTGGCGCGGCTTTGCTGCTGTGCGAACTGGCTCAAGTCACCGTAGCTGGTGACGCCCAGCACTTCAAAACCTTCGGACTCAATCGCTTGTGCCAGGGCACGAATGCCCAAACCCGAGGTGTTCTCAGAACGAAAGTCTTCGTCGATGATGATGATGGGAAAACGAAATTTCATCGGGACACTCCAACGCACGGGGCAATAAATGGCAACAGGCGCGAAGTGTAAGGACTTAATGCGCGGCTTTTATGGCGGCGACATGCTTTTGACCCACAATGTGGCGTCGTCAACACATAGGAGCGCGGATGGCGCAGTCGTCAATTTGGTGGGTCATTGCAGGAGCCGCAGTGGCTTTGGAAATGCTATCGGGAACCTTTTATTTGCTGATGCTTGCCATTGGCATGGCTGCCGCGGCAGTCAGCGCCCATTTGGGGGCTGACACAACTACGCAGATCTGGGTGGCGGCCGTCGTTGGGGGTGGAGCGGTGAGCGGATGGCACCTGCGACAGGTCCGAAAGCCGGCCGAACCGCCGGCGCAGGCCAACGTCAATGTCAATCTCGACATCGGGGAAATCGTGCAGATCAACCACTGGAAGGCAGACGGAACCGCCGATGTGCAGTACCGTGGCGCACGCTGGACCGCGATTCACCGCCCCGGCGTTACCCCCTCAACCGGCCCCCACAGCGTGGCTGAACTCGTAGGCAACCGCCTGCTCGTTGACAAAACCAACTAGGAAAATCCATGGAAATCGCAATCGTTATTTTGGTCATCGCTGTCATTTTTATTACCCGCTCGGTTAACGTCGTTCCGCAACAGCACGCCTGGGT
>CAIOLZ010000161.1 GCA_903859265.1 uncultured beta proteobacterium | reverse complement strand
GGTGCGGTCGATGCCGTTCTGGCCATGGCACCGGACCCGCACGACCGCTGGCGGCCCATGCCGGTGCTCGTTACCCGCGCCGAGGAGATGGCGCAATGCCGTGGCATGCGAATGGGCTATGCGCCCTTGCTGTCCTTACTGGAGCCGGCTATCTCACAAGGGCACAAGCGCCTGGCCGTAATTGGAATTCCGTGTCAGGTGTATGCCCTGCGAGCGCTGGAGAAAGAGCTTGGACTGGAGCAGTTGTACGTCATCGGCACGCCCTGCTCTGACAATACCACCACCGAACGTTTTCACGAGTTCCTGGAGCTGATCGCTGCCAAGACCGGCGACGATCCGGAAAACATCAGCTATCTGGAATTTCGCGCCGACTACCATGTGGAGCTGCGCTACGACGATGGCCGCAAACGTGCAATTCCGTTTCTGCAGTTGCCCCTGTCGCAGCTACCGCCCGATTTTTTTCCAATGACCTGCCGCACCTGTGTGGACTACACCAACGTCCTGTCTGACATCACGGTGGGCTATATGGGCGGCGGGGGCCAGCAGTGGCTGCTGGTGCGCAATGCGCGCGGCGAACAATTACTGCAACTGCTCGGCGACGAAGTCAAACTCGGCGAGCCCGGTTCCGCTGGAAAGCGCCTGGGTGCCGTCAAAGGCTTTATCGCCAATGTCGAGCGCGCAGCCGGCGGATTGCCGCTGCGCCGCATGCCTGACTGGCTGCGCCCGGTTGTCGGGTGGCTGATGCCCAGGATCGGACCGCGCGGCTTGGAGTTTGCTCGAGCCCGCGTGGAGATGAAAGCAGCCGAGACCATCATCCACCTGCGTCGCGAAGAACCCAGGCGCATGAAAACGATGATTCCCATCCACGTCTGGAAGCTGATGGAGCCCTACGGCATGGCGCCCGGTACCGACGAGGTCGAACGATAAAATTCCCCGCAGCACCTGCGCAAACCGTTTTTGGACTGCATTGAACCGCACTTATTTATGGCCTTGACCTTCCCTTTTTCTGCAATCGTGGCCCAGGACGAAATGAAGCTGGCCATTCTGGTTTCAGCCGTTGACCCCAGTGTTGGCGGCGTACTGGTGTTCGGAGACCGTGGTACCGGCAAATCCACTGCCGTTCGGGCCCTTGCAGCGCTGTTGCCCAGGATGGATGCGGTCGTCGGTTGCCGCTACGGTTGCGACCCCGCCTGGACCAACAACGCATGCCCGGATTGCGCTGCCTTGCGGGCCCATTCGAAGAAGGCCCTGGCGAAGCACCAGATTGCAGTGCCTGTGGTTGACCTGCCGCTGGGTGCTACCGAAGACCGGGTAGTGGGCGCACTCGATCTCGAACGCGCGCTTTCCCAAGGCGTCAAAGCCTTCGAGCCCGGGCTGCTGGCGCGCGCGAACCGTGGCTTTCTGTATATCGACGAAGTCAATTTGCTGGAAGACCATCTGGTTGACTTGCTGATTGACGTTGCCGCCTCCGGTGAGAACGTGGTCGAACGTGAGGGACTGAGCGTGCGCCACCCGGCACGCTTTGTTCTGATCGGCAGCGGCAACCCGGAAGAAGGCGAATTGCGGCCCCAACTGCTGGACCGCTTCGGCCTCTCGGTCGAGGTTAAAACGCCGACGGGTCTGGCAGAGCGGGTGGAAGTGGTCAAGCGGCGCGACGCGTTCGAGCGCGACCCGGAGGGTTTTACAGCAGCCTGGAAAAAAGAGGATGAGCGCGTGCGCAAAAACATTGTGGCCGCGCGCAAGCGGCTGGAACAGGTCGCCATTACCGACGCTGCGCGCGAGAACGCGGCCAAACTTTGTATGGCTTTGGGCACCGACGGTTTACGGGGTGACCTGACGCTGATGCGCGCCGCGCGTGCCTACGCGGCGCTACAAGGGGACAAGGCGGTAACGGAGCTACATATTCGCAAGGTGGCGGCCCCGGCGCTGCGGCACCGTCTGCGGCGCAATCCGCTGGACGACTCCGGTTCCACCTCGCGCGTGGACCGTGCGGTGGCCGAGTTGTTTGCGGCGTAACCGCATCCGATGGACTCCGACGCAAGCACCGTAGCGGCCCTGCTGGCAGTGGACCCGGTTGGTCTGGGGGGGGCGGCATTGCGTTGCGGCGCGGGCAGCTTGCGCGATGAATGGCTGGCGCTGCTGCGCGATTTGTTGCCCGCCGGTACGCCGCTTCGGCGGGCACCGCTGAACATCACGGACACCGCACTTCTGGGTGGCCTCGACTTGGGAGCCACGCTGCACGCAGGCAAACCGGTTGCAGCCCGCGGCCTGTTGTGCGACTCGGACGGGGGACTGGTGCTGCTACCCATGGCAGAACGGATGAGTTCAGCGGGTGCATCCCGATTTTGCGCCGCGCTCGACACGCAGCAAGTCGTCATGCAACGTGACGGGATCAGCGCAGTCACTCCGGCCCGCATCGGGGTAATCGCCATGGATGAAGGCGTCAGCGACGATGAGCGCACGCCGGCAGCCTTGCTGGAGCGCCTGGCATTCCGGGTCGTTCTGGAACCTGCACCCCGGGACTTGGAGGGTGAAGAGACACTGCAATGGTCGGCAGAGGAAGTGGCGGCAGCCCGCAAAATGCTGCCCTCGGTCACCATCGACGAGGCATCGACCAACGCGCTATGTGCTGCAGCCATGGCGCTCGGCGTGGACTCACTGCGTTCTAGTTTATTTGCCGTGCGCGCGGCACGCTCGGCCGCCGCACTGGCCGGTTCAACGCAGGTGCTTGAAGAACATGTTGCGCTGTCAGCACGACTGGTTCTTGCACCACGGGCAACCCGATTTGCACCGCCCGAGGCCGAGCCCGAGTCGGATCAAGAGCAAGCGCAACCGCAGGATCAAAACGAGACGGTAAACGCCGACCCACCTGAACCAAGGCAAGCGCAAGAGGACGCTCCGGGAGAAGACGCGGACGATACGCCGGATGCGCCCTCCACCCAGGGCGAACTGGCCGAGCGGGTACTGGAATCCGCGCAGGCTGCCATTCCCGCAGGGCTGCTGGCGGCTTTGCG
>CAIOLZ010000160.1 GCA_903859265.1 uncultured beta proteobacterium | reverse complement strand
GGGATTGCGGCTATTCCCGATATTCCCACCACCGAAGAACTTGGATTCCCCAATGTATTTATCGGGCATTGGTCGGGCGTCTTCGCGCCGAAAGGCACACCGGACGATATCCTAGACAAAATGAACAGGGCCGTTGATACGGCGGTCAAAAGCACTGAATTGCGCGCGCGCCTGATTCCCCAGGGCATTGACCCGATTGGTGGCACCCGCGCCGAATTCGTGAAATTTTTGGCGGCGGAAAAGGGACGCCTCGCTCCGATCGTGAAATCGGCCGGCATGAAGGAAGACTGACCGCCTGCAGTTAGTCCAGCTTCAAAAAATGCTCCCGGTAGTGCACTAACTCGTCAATCGACTCGTGCACATCCGCCAGCGCGGTGTGCCGCTGCTGCTTTTTAAAGGATGAATAGACCTGCGGCTTCCAGCGCTTGGCCAGCTCTTTGAGCGTGCTGATGTCGATGCTTCGGTAGTGGAAAAAGGCCTCCAGATCGGGCATGTACTTCACCAAAAACCGGCGGTCCTGCCCGATCGTATTTCCACACAGGGGCGCGCTGCCGGCAGACACGAACTGGCTCAGGAACGCTATCAACTGCTCCTGCGCCTGCGCTTCGGTACAGGTGGACACTCTGACCTTGTCGATCAAGCCGCTTTTGCCGTGGGTACCTTTGTTCCAGGCATCCATCTGGTCCAGCAACGCATCGCTTTGGTGAATGACAAACACCGGCCCTTCGATACGGCGGTCCAGATCGGGGCTGGTGACGATCACGGCAATTTCAATGATCCGGTCGTGTTCGGGATCGAGTCCCGTCATTTCGCAGTCCAGCCAGACCAAATTTTTGTCAGATTTGTTTAAGGTAATGTTCGTGTCAGCCATACCGCATTGTCGCCGATCGCCTAAACTTCAGCGCCATGACCGATATGCCTACCCCCCAGATTTCCGTCACCATCACACTGGTATTTGCCGCGACACTGATCGCCAATATGCTGCTCAAGTTCTGGCTGGCGTCGCGTCAAATCCAATATGTCTCTACCCACCGCAATGCGGTGCCCACAGCGTTTTCAGACCGCATCACCCTGGCAGCCCACCAAAAAGCTGCCGAATATTCAGTGGCACAAACGCGCTTTGGGTTGCTGGAGTTGGCGTGGGGTATGGCCATCACATTGGGTTGGACACTCATGGGGGGGCTGCAATTTTTGAATCAGTCTTTGCTGGACTGGCATGGGCCAGGTCTGGTGCAGCAGTTGGCCTTGCTTACTGCCTTTGTGGTGATTGGCAGTGTGCTTGATCTGCCTTTTTCGCTCTACCGAACCTTCGTGCTGGAACAACGGTTTGGCTTCAACAAACTCACTCCCAAACTCTGGCTGCAGGATGCCCTCAAATCCGCGCTGGTGGGTTGCGCCCTTGGCCTGCCGCTGGCAGCACTGGTGCTTTGGATGATGGATGCAACCGGAACCTATTGGTGGGTGTGGACGTGGTGTGTCTGGATGGGCTTCAATTTGCTGATGCTGCTGATTTATCCGAGTTGGATAGCGCCCTGGTTCAACCAGTTCAAACCCCTTGAAGACGCCGACTTGAAACGCCGGGTTACCGATCTGATGCAACGTTGCGGCTTTGTTTCCAAGGGTTTCTATGTGATGGACGGCAGCAAACGCAGCGCGCACAGCAACGCCTATTTCACCGGGTTCGGAAGTTCCAAGCGCGTCGTGTTTTATGACACCTTGCTCAGTGCGCTCACTGCGTCCGAAGTCGATGCCGTATTGGCCCACGAACTGGGCCACTTCAAGCACGGTCACATTACCAAGCGGCTAATTTCGACTTTTGGTTTGAGCCTCCTCGGTTTTGCACTTTTGGGCTGGCTGAGCCACCGGGCATGGTTTTTCACCGCTTTGGGTGTCATGCCTAATTTGAATGGCGCCAATGACGCGCTGGCGCTGCTGCTCTTCATGATGGTGCTGCCCCTGCTGGGTAGCTTTACCGGTCCGGTGTTTGCACAGTTTTCCCGTCAGCACGAGTTTGAAGCCGACGCCTACGCGGTCGCCCAAACCAGTGGCGCGGACCTGTCATCAGCCTTGCTAAAGCTCTACCAGGACAACGCGTCCACCCTGACGCCGGATCCCGTTTACGCAAAGTTCTATTACTCCCATCCGCCGGCATCCGAGCGGCTGGGCCGCATAGCGCAGGAGACGCAATATGGCTGAACCCCGTGCCGCCCGGGTGGCTTTGTCGGCCACACAGATCGTTTCTCAGCTGGCCGGCGCCGAGGGCTGGAAATTGCATGGCGATGGCGATAACGTTGCCATCGAAAAGACCTATGTGTTCGCAAATTATTTGCGTACCATGGCCTTTGTGAACGCGATTGCCTATATGGCTGAGCAACACGACCACCACCCAGAGCTCCTGGTTCAGTACAAATCGTGCAGCGTTCGCTTCAACACCCATGATGTGCGGGGCATCTCCACGTCTGACTTTGCGTGCGCCAAGCTCGTGGACGCGCTCTACCAGCCTCCAGATCACACTATCTGAGACGACAATCCATTGGCGACCTCCCCACTTGAACCTGGCCTGGTAGTCGCTGGACATGGCCGACACGTCTGGGTTGAGACGCCCGATGGACACCGCCTGATTTGCCATCCGCGCGGAAAAAAAAGCCAGACTGTTGTCGGCGACCGGGTTTTGTGGCAAGCCAGCGAGGATGAAGGAACCATCGAAAAAGTCCTGCCACGGCGAAACCTTTTTTATCGGCAGGACGAAATTCGTACCAAATCGTTTGCTTCCAACCTCGACCAGGTGTTGGTGCTGATAGCCGCTGAACCGGAATTTTCCGAAAGCCAGTTATGTCGGGCGCTGATAGCGGCGGAGGCAGAAAAAATTCGACCCATCATCGCAGTCAACAAAAGCGATCTGGCAGAACCTTTTGCGCGGGCCTGGGACCGCATGGGCACCTACCGGGCGATGGGCTACAGCGTCATTGCCTTGGCACTTAAACCCAGATCGCCAGATTCCATAGCCACGGATCTGGACCAGCTCTTACCCATGCTGCAAGGCAAAACGACGCTGATCCTGGGCCCGTCCGGTGCCGGAAAGAGCACGTTCATCAACCGCCTGGTGCCGGATGCAAGGGTGCTGACCAATGAAATTTCGATTGCACTGCAATCCGGAAAACACACCACCACAAGCACCAGCCTGTACTGGATTGATGCCGGTAAAAAAAGTGCCGTAATCGATTCACCCGGATTTCAGGAATTTGGACTCAACCACATTGAGCCCATGATGCTGGCCGGCCTGATGCCCGATATCAAGGCGCACGCCAGCGAATGCAAGTTTTACAACTGCACGCACTTGCATGAGCCCGGATGCAGCGTTTTGCAGTCGATGCAATTGCCCAATCTGGTCAATGCGATTTCAGAGAATCGCTACAAAATATACAGCGATTTATTTTCCGAACTTTCGCAAAAACGCTACTGAACACCGGCGCTAGCCGAGTAGTCTGGCGAGTGTAAGCAGGGCTAGAAACACCATCCACATCACTACGGTACGCCACACCAGACCGACTACGGCGCGCAAATGGGACATTTGCGGAACCTGCCCGTCGGACGGCTCGTCATCGGGTCCCAGGCGCACACTGACTGCACCGGCCGTGGCGGCAATCACTACGCCATCGTTGTCCGCGGGATGCTTGGCATCGTGACGCCGCCAACAATCCACGGCTTGCTCAAAACTGCCGACAAAGGCGAATTCCATGGCCGTCACCCGCACCGGTAGCCAGTCCATGCGGTACCAGGCATTCAGGCAACAGGCCTTGAGCGATGCGCTGACCGGCGGTTCGTCTGGGTGTGCCTGTCGGTTCACCCAGCGGGACAGGTATTCACTGATACGGTAAACCACCGCACCGGCGGGGCCAAGCCCGATCGCCGCCAGCAGGGAATACCAGGTGAGCACGCCAAAGACGTGGCGGTGCGCCGACAGTACCGAATATTCGATCACGTTGCGCACGATTTCTCTGCGTGGCAAATTGAAGGTATCCATGCGCATCCACTGCGCAAGATTTTGCCGCGCCAACGTCTCATCACCCGCGTACAGTGCGTCGCGGATCAGCGTGAAGTGGTGGCTGAATTGCCGGAATCCCAGCGTCACGTACAGGACCGCAACATTCCAGACGACCGCTGCAGCCCAGCCCAAATAAACGAGCAAAGCCCAATGAATCGCCATTGCCAGCAAAGCCGGTACGAGCACTGCAATAGACCAGGCCATCCATCCGTACTGCGCCTTGCCGGCGTCGAACTTGAGCACCACCCAGCGCACCCAACCGCGATTCGAGTTGTGAACCGGATTGAGTTGGGCCAGCGGCCATGCCTGCTCCAGCAACAAGGCAAACAAGATCGATAAAAAACTCATGGATTGATCATAGCGACGCCGCCCGTGCCCGCGCTGTCAGAGGCCAGCAAAAACCGGTAGAAATTGCGCAACATACCGGCAGTTGCACCCCAGATAAAGCGCTCTTGCCCGCCCTCCTGGTAGGACATTGAAATCCAGTGCCGGGTTTGGCCACTCCAGTCATAGATATGGTGGCGGTGGTTGGCCGGATTCATCAAAAATTCGAGCGGCACTTCAAAGACATCCGCAACCTCGTTAGGATTGGGCGCAATACTGAAGCCGGGCTGCAGCAGACCAAAGACGGGGGTCACCAGAAAACCGCTTCCGGTGGCATACACGGGAAAGCTGCCAATCACCCGCACAAACGCTGGCTCGAGCCCGATTTCCTCCTGGGCTTCCCGCAGTGCGGTTGCCGTGGCGTTTTCATCGCCGATATCGGCTTTCCCACCGGGGAAAGCCACCTGCCCAGAGTGGCTGGAAAGATGGGCCGTGCGGGTTGTCAACAGCACAGTGATCTGGTCCCGCATGACCAGCGGGACCAAAACCGCCGCCGGCGTTGGCGCCCGGTCTGAAAATCGTGCTTCCACCGAAAGTTCAGGAACCCAGTGCGGCGGATCGGCAAAACGCCGCATCAAAGCCGCTACCGACATCTGCTCTGCACTTACACGCGGCAAATGATCATCGGTGGACTGAACGGGTACTTTGTTCGGTTCAAATGCCGGTTTGATGGTCACGTTTGAAATCCGGAACCGGAAATATTAAAAATTCTGTGAAAAAAACCGCCCGAGTCAGAAACTGGGGCGGCTTTTTTGGATTTGAAACAGCGAAATATTAGGCGCTGGTTTTCTTGGCTGGCAACTTTTCTTTGATACGGGCCGACTTGCCGCTGCGATCCCGCAAGTAATACAGCTTGGCGCGACGAACGTCACCGCGGCGCTTTACTTCAATGCTGGCGATCAACGGGCTGTAGGTTTGAAAAGTACGTTCGACCCCTTCGCCGCTGGAAATCTTGCGTACGATAAAGCCGCTGTTGAGCCCGCGGTTGCGTTTGGCAATCACAACGCCTTCGTAAGCCTGAAGGCGCTTGCGCGTCCCTTCAACCACGTTAACGCTGACTACAACGGTGTCGCCGGGAGCGAATTCGGGAATCTTTTTTCCAAGGCGGGCTATTTCTTCCTGCTCGAGTGTCTGGATGAGGTTCATGGTTTCCTTCGTGATCTTGGGCGCGCCGCTATCGGGATTGAGAGCAATTTGACTCCATATGAAGCCATCCTGGCCGCCTAGAGGATCTGGTTAGCCTTCAATTATAACAATTTCATTTTTGACCGGCAAGAAACGCCTCGTCATTGGCATCCAGCAATCCATTTGCACGGGCTTGCGCGATGAGGTCGGGGCGATGCTGCAAAGTCAGCTGCAGGCTCTGGTTGCGCCGCCAGCGGGCAATATTGAGGTGGTGACCGGCCAAAAGCACCTCCGGTACAGGGCAATCGCTCCAGACTTCTGGCCGGGTGAAATGCGGTGCGTCTAGCAAACCGTCCAAACCGGCATTGAAACTATCCTGGGCATGGCTTTCCTGGTCCGTCAAAACACCCGGTTGCAAGCGCGCCAAAGAATCCAGAAAAACCATGGCAACCAGTTCACCCCCGGACACCACGAAATCCCCCAGGCTGATTTGTATGTCAACGTGAGCGTCAATGAAGCGTTGGTCAACGCCCTCATAACGCCCACACAGCAATATGGCGCCCTGGCTTTGCGACCAGTCCTGGACTGCAGATTGGTCCAGCCGCCGCCCGATAGGCGAAAAAAGTATCACTGGCGCCGGATGCGCCTCGGCGCGTTGAACTCGGATATGCTGCAATGCGCGCACCAAGGGCTCCGCCATCAGAACCATTCCGGGACCACCGCCGAAAGGCCGGTCATCAACACGCCTGTAGTTGCCTTCTGCAAAATCTCTGGGATTGGTGAAATGGACCTCCACCTGACCGCTCTCGAAGGCTCGCCGGGTGATGCCAACCTTCAAAAAGGTATCGAACAACTCCGGAAAAAGCGTGATGACGTCAAAGCGCATACGCGGGGTCAATAGTCTGCGAGCCAGTCCACACGAATGCACCGCGCTGCCAGATCGACATCGTCGATGTAGGCTGCCACAAAGGGGATCATGCGTTCCAAAGCTTCGCCATCTTGAACGCAGGAAATAACCAGCACCGTCTGTGGCCCGGTGGAAAGCAGTTCCCGCACGGTTCCCAGAATCTCGTGCTGGCGGTTGACAACCTCAAGACCAATGAGGTCCACCCAGTAATACTCGTCTTTGCCGGCGGTGGGGAAGCTTGAACGGGGTACAAAAATGCGCGCTCCCCGCAGGGCCTCGGCGTCGTTGCGATCGTCCACCTCGTGAGCGGTTGCAACGACGGAGTCGGAGTGCTCTTTAGCCTCTTTGATAAGCAGTTTTGCACACCCATCAAAGGTTTTCACGCCTTTTTCCGTAGGCAGCAAAAACCATCGTTTGGATGAAAAAAGCGCCTCGGGGTCGGCGCTGTAGGGGAGTACCTTGAACCAGCCTTTGATTCCCCAGGCATCCGTTACACGACCAACCTCAATGGCATCTGCCGGCAATTCGGCAGGCTCGAGTCCGCGCAACGTCATGGGTTCAAGTGCGTCCGGATCAGTTGGCCATGAAAGCCACTAAGCCGGCACCAATATCAGGCAGCTTTTTTGGCCGCTTGCGTAATGAGACGCTCAACCGTAGGCGACGCTTGGGCACCCACGTCACGCCAGTATGTCAGGCGGTCCAGCGCAATGCGGATACTTTCTTCCGCACCGGTCGCGATCGGGTTGTAGAACCCAATGCGCTCAATGAAGCGGCCGTCACGACGGGTCCGCTTGTCGGCTACCACAATATTGAAGAACGGACGTGCTTTAGCACCGCCGCGAGCGAGTCGAATGACGACCATGGTTTATCCTTTGGGGTGACTGACCAAACTTGCCAGCCATAAAATTCGGGGTTGAGACACGCAACTGACCACCCGGCCAGTGACACCCTGAATAGCCTTCCATTATATCGTTTTCTCTTCCGATGACCAAAATTCGACATAGCACCGAGGCTGACCTACCCCAAATTACCCGGATTTACGCCCACCACGTACTGCACGGAACAGGAACCTTCGAAACCACGCCCCCCACCGAGCAGGACATGGCGAGCCGGCGAGCCGACGTACTTTTCAAAGGACTGCCCTATTTGGTTCTCGAGGATGGCTCTGACGTAATCGGCTTTGCCTATTGCAACTGGTTCAAACCGCGCCCGGCTTACCGCTTTTCGGCCGAAGACTCCATTTACCTTGCAAATGAGGCGACTGGGAAGGGTTTTGGCAGGTTGCTGCTTAAAGAGCTGATGGCGCAGTCAGAGCGAGCGGGCGTGCGCAAGCTTCTCGCCGTGATCGGCGACTCGGCCAACCAGGGATCGATTGGTGTGCACCGCAGCGCTGGCTTCGTTCACGTCGGCGTGCTAAAAAGCTGTGGCTGGAAATTCGATCGCTGGCTGGATGTGGTTTTGATGGAGTGTTCTCTGGGTCTGGGTGACACCTCGCCACCGTCACAATCGGCCGCATGAAAAACAAAACCCTCGCAGTCTGGTTGACGCTCATGTTGGGGCCTTTGGGCGCGCACCGGATATATTTGAAGGGCAAATTTGACGGTATCGCGACCGTGCTGCTGCTCGCGACGGTCATCGGCTCATACGGTGTCGTGCGAGCCCGCACCAACGGTGTTGACGATCAGATCAGCTGGCTGCTGATTCCGTGGGGCGGATTGGCGATGGCAGCGTGCGCCCTGACTGCCATTGTTTACGGCCTGACGGACGCCGAAAAATGGAACCGGGGCTACAACCCGGCCGCGCCCGCAGATGCAACAGCAGGCCAAACCAACTGGATCACCGTTTTTGGTCTCGCAGCTTCACTGCTACTGGGCGCAACCGTGCTACTGGCAAGCATCGCGTTTACATTCCAGCGCTATTTCGAATACGAGGCGGACCAGCCGCAAGGGCTCACGCACGCCTGGAAAAAAGCCCCGGCACTTGCGTGCGGGGCTATCATGCGAACCACGAAAAGCTAAGGGGCACAACCCCACTTAGCCCGGCAACAATCAGGCCGCTACGCCATCTTTGACGGTCGCCGCGGAGTCGGTGTAATCACTGATCTTGTCAAAGTTCAGGTACTGGTACACGGCGCTGCTGGCTGCAGTGAGGACACCCATATCTGCCAAATACTCTTCCTTGGTTGGAATACGGCCGAGCTTGGAACAAATGGCCGCCAATTCGGCAGAGCCCAGATAAACGTTGCTGTTTTTACCCAGCCGGTTCGGGAAGTTGCGGGTGCTGGTGGAGAACACCGTCGCGCCCTCTTTCACCTGCGCCTGGTTACCCATGCACAGGCTGCAACCCGGCATTTCCATGCGCGCTCCGGCGCCACCCAAAACACCGTAGTGTCCTTCGTCGCTGAGCTGTTTGGCATCCATTTTGGTGGGCGGTGCGATCCACAATTTGACCGGAATATCGCGCTTGCCTTCCATGAGCTTGGAAGCCGCACGGAAATGGCCAATGTTGGTCATGCAACTGCCGATAAAGACTTCGTCGATCTTGGTGCCGGCCACTTCAGACAGCGTCTTGACGTCATCCGGGTCGTTCGGACAAGCCAGGATGGGCTCATGGATTTCGGCCAGGTCAATCTCGATCACCGCCGCATATTCCGCATCCGCGTCGCCTTTGAGCAGCTGAGGATTTTTCAGCCAGGCCTCCTGCGCTGCAATGCGCCGGGCCAAAGTACGCGCATCGGAGTAACCGTTGGCAATCATCCACTTCATCATCGTGATGTTGCTGGTGACGTACTCTTCGATCGGCTCCTTGTTCAGATGCACCGTGCAACCGGCTGCCGAGCGCTCGGCCGACGCGTCCGACAACTCAAACGCTTGCTCCACCTTCAAATCGGGCAACCCTTCAATTTCAAGAATGCGGCCTGAAAAAATGTTTTTCTTGCCCTTCTTCTCGACCGTCAAAAGCCCCGCCTTGATGGCATATAGCGGGATGGCATTGACCAGGTCGCGCAAGGTCACACCGTTTTGCATCTTGCCTTTGAAGCGCACTAAAACCGACTCGGGCATGTCCAGCGGCATAACGCCAGTTGCAGCAGCAAAAGCCACCAAACCGGAGCCTGCCGGGAAACTGATTCCGATCGGAAAACGGGTATGGCTATCGCCGCCCGTGCCCACAGTATCGGGCAGCAACATGCGGTTGAGCCAGCTATGAATGACACCGTCGCCGGGACGCAAAGAGACACCACCGCGCGTGCTGATGAACTCGGGCAACTCGTGGTGCATCTTGACGTCCACCGGTTTCGGATAAGCCGCGGTGTGGCAGAAAGACTGCATCACCAAATCAGCGCTGAACCCCAGGCAAGCCAAATCCTTGAGCTCGTCGCGGGTCATCGGGCCGGTGGTGTCCTGTGAGCCGACCGAGGTCATCTTGGGTTCGCAATAGGTACCGGGACGAACGCCTTGGCCTTCCGGCAAACCGCAGGCGCGACCAACCATTTTTTGCGCCAGGCTGAATCCCTTTTTTGTATCGACCGGGTTTTGTGGCAACCGGAACAAGGTCGAGGGCGGCAGGCCCAGTGCCTCGCGCGCCTTGGCCGTCAGACCCCGGCCAATGATCAGCGGAATTCGTCCCCCTGCGCGCACTTCGTCAAACAGTACTTGGCTCTTGACGTGAAAGGATGCAATCTCTTTGCCGTCCTTGAAAGCCTTGCCGTCGTAGGGGCGCAGTTCCACCACATCACCCATGTTCATTTGGTTGACATCGAGTTCAATGGGCAAGGCACCCGCGTCTTCCATGGTGTTGTAAAAAATGGGGGCGATTTTGCTGCCCAAGCAGACACCGCCAAAACGCTTGTTGGGGACGAACGGAATGTCTTCGCCGGTAAACCACAGCACCGAGTTGGTGGCCGATTTGCGGCTTGAGCCGGTACCCACCACATCCCCCACATAGGCCACCAGGTGGCCGCGCGCGCGCAAGTCTTCGATAAATTTGATGGGTCCGCGTTTGCCATCTTCCTCAGGCGTGATGCCGTCGCGTTTGTTCTTCAACATCGCCAGTGCATGCAATGGAATGTCCGGCCGGCTCCAAGCATCCGGGGCTGGCGACAGGTCATCGGTATTGGTCTCTCCGGTGACTTTGAAAATGCTCACCGTGATGGACTTGGGCACTTCGGGCCGGCTGGTAAACCACTCTGCGTCAGCCCAGCTTTGCAAAACACCTTTGGCGTGTGCATTGCCCTTATCCGCCTTTTCCTTGACATCATGGAACTGGTCGAACATCAGCAAGGTCTTTTTCAAACCCTGGGCGGCTTGGGATGCGACCACGGGATCGTCCAACAGATCCACCAGCGGGCTGATGTTGTAGCCACCGAGCATCGTTCCCAATAATTCGGTCGCCCGCTCCCGGGAAATCAGGGAGCATTGCTCGGTGCCGTGCGCCACGGCGGCGAGGTAGCTGGCTTTGACCTTGGCAGCGTCGTCAACGCCGGCAGGTACCCGGTGCGTGATGAGGTCCACCAGCAGTGCTTCCTCACCGGCGGGGGGCGCTTTAAGGAGTTCAATCAGCTCGGCCGTCTGCTTGGCGGAAAGCGGTAGCGGGGGAATCCCCAGAGCGGCACGTTCTGCCACATGGGTGCGGTAAGAATTCAACATGTTTCTCTCCTTTTTTGACAATAAAACAGACCACAGAGCCAAGGCGCAGGTGTGGCAAACGGAACTTTCAGCATGGCGTCATTTGGGGGCAGGTACTGCGCCCGCCAATTCTTTTGCATCAGCATCCGTCCCCTGGGAATTTGCTGCTTGCAACGCAGCAGGCGCATCCAGCAAACCAGGTACCGGGTTGCGCTCCAGGGCCTTGGCGACGATGGCCTGATCAGCACTCACGCAAGCATCGGCCAACCGATGACCGGCCTTTTGGTCCATCAGCATCGACTTGTTGCCCAGCTGAATCCACACGGCGCCCGCTGACTGGTCTTCCAGGCGCAGGGCGCCTGTCAGAGACACCACGGGGACCATGGAAAATTTTTTGGAAACTTTCTGCGCAGCGTTTTGGTACCCGAGTTCCAGCAGGAAACGCCCAGGACCGACCGGATCCGGCTTGACGTTCACGAAAGTAGCGAGTTCACACGGCATTTTTCCGAGTGATACGCGGTCTGCCAAAGCCAACTGCTCGGGTGTCAGGTCCGGCAGCGTCGCGATTTGGGAAACCGGCGTAATTTTTTTGACGCCCTTGACAGGTTTCGGAGTCGCCTTCTGGGGAACATCGGAAACAGCCTGCGCCCTCGCCAACGGCGTGATGGCGAGATAAAAACTGGCGATCACAATGGTCATCAAACGGGAATTTACGGTGTGCATCAAAGTTTCCGGTGGTTCTAATGGGCCAGTATCGGAGCGCAAAAATAGGACCTCATCGGATCGGGCAGATCGCGTCCGGTTTGATGGGCTCTTTCCAACACCTGCCAAAAATAACGGTAACTGGCCCGATCATGCAAGGTGCCATTCACCGATATGGGCGCCCAGTCCTGCAGGGCCGCCGCTTCAATAATCCGGCCAGCAGCGTCAATTTCATCCGGAGCGGGCGCCAACGCTTCTATGATCGGGCGAATCTGATCCGGGTGAACGCTCCACATGCGGCTAAAACCAAAGGCTTGGGAAGCCAGTTTGGCAGCACGTTGTACCAGCATAGTGTCACGGATTTCAGTGACCACACAGTGCGAAGGCACTTTGCCCGCTGCATGGCAAGCGCTGGAAATCTCCAGCTTGGCGCGCACTACCAAAGGGTGGTGGAACTGGTCCAGGCTGGCGTGGTCCGAAACAGGACGGACCCGCATGGCACCGGCACCAATCGCTCCGCCATGCGCGGATACAAAGTCCATCAGGCCAAAACTGATGGACTCAACCCGCGGGTGCCGCGCAATCTCGAAAACATGACTTACCGCCGCTGGCGACTCAATCAACACATGCAATGGAAGCGGAGACCGCACAGCCACATCCCCATGGCCGGCCGCACGCCCTCCCGCAACGGCATCGATCCAGTCCACGGCGCGCTGGACTTCTTCAATGGACTCCACCTTGGGAACCATGACGTAGGACAAGGCGTCCCGGGCGCTGCCCACAATAATGTCAATATCGGAAACAAACGCCTCATGACCGACCGGATGAACGCGCACGCCAACGCGTTGCTTCAAGCGGCGGAGGTCGCCATGACCGCCCGATTGCCATGACGCAATCGCCAATTCAGCCACCAGCGAGGCCTGATCTGCCTCACCTCCACTCGGGGCGCCATCTTCGCAGTCCAGTGTGACATCAAAGACGCAAGCACCGTACTCCTGCATCATCTCTGACTGCAAACGCAGGCTTTTGCGCATCCGCGCATCCACGCCGCAGTAATGATCGCAGACCGGCAACAAGCCGGCTGCTCCCTGCGGACCCATCAGGACGTCGCGCGGATGAAGCACGATGCTTACAGAAGGTGGGCAACGCCCGCTTGCTCGTCCTGCAATTCCTTGAGCGTTTTGTTGATGCACTCCTGGCTGAATGCGTCAATGCTCAAACCTTCGACAACCTTGTACTCGCCGCCCTCACAGGTCACTGCAAAACCAAACATGGTGTCCTTGGGAATGCCATATTGGCCATCCGATGGGATTCCCATGGTGACCCATTTGCCTTGAGTGCCCAGCGCCCAGTCACGCATGTGATCGATGGCAGCATTGGCAGCGGAAGCTGCTGAAGAAACGCCACGGGCCGCAATGATTGCCGCACCACGCTTGCCAACGGTCGGCAAAAATGTGTTGGCATTCCAGTCCTGATCATTGATCATGTCTTTGACGCTATGACCATCGATGGTCGCGAAACGGTAATCCGCGTACATGGTTGGTGAGTGGTTGCCCCACACCGCCATTTTTTCGATGTCTGCAACTGCCTTGCCGGTCTTGGCGGCGATTTGGCTCAGCGCGCGGTTGTGGTCCAGACGCAGCATGGCGGTAAAGTTTTTGCGTGGCAAATCAGGCGCACTCTTCATCGCGATGTAGGCATTAGTATTTGCTGGGTTGCCGACCACCAGAACCCGCACATCGCGCGATGCCACGGCATTCAAGGCCTTGCCCTGAGCCGTGAAAATCTCGGCATTGACTGCCAGCAACTCTGCGCGCTCCATGCCGGGACCACGCGGACGCGAGCCGATCAGCAAGGCATAGTCAACATCCTTGAAGGCGGTCAAAGGATCGCTGTGGGCTTCCATGCCCACCAACAGAGGGAATGCGCAATCCTGCAGTTCCATCATCACGCCCTGAAGCGCTTGCTGGGCCTTTTCCACCGGAACTTCGAGCAGACTCAGCACCACAGGCTGGTCTTTGCCCAACATTTCGCCGGAGGCGATGCGAAACAAAATGGCGTATCCAATTTGACCTGCAGCACCTGTAACGGCGACGCGGACGGGCTTCTTGCTCATGGGTAAAACTCCAGTAAGGTTGTAAAAAAGGCCACTGATCAGGAGCCCAATGAAAACCGATGAGCCCTGCAGAATCGCGGTCTAGTTTACTCTTGAAAACAGTGCTCGGTCAATTTGTCTTATGTCTTATATAAGATATGATTGCGAAAATTTTGAGCCTGACTTTTTGCTGACTTGACGGAGACTTTGATGGCCTGTTTTTCCCGCGCCACGCCATGAACACTGCACCCCCAGTGCCCCATGAAGGTGCAGCATCGAACGCCACCGACGCGGCAAGCGCGGCGCCCTCGTCGCCTGCCTTCAGCCCCTTGTACCAGCAAATCAAGACATTGATATTGCAAAGCCTGCAAGCTGGCGAGTGGAAACCCAGCGCAGCCATTCCCAGCGAAATGGAATTGGCTGCCCGCTTCAAAGTGAGTCAAGGTACGGTGCGCAAGGCCATCGATGAACTGGCTGCAGAAAATCTGCTGGTCCGTCGCCAGGGCAAGGGAACTTTTGTGGCAACCCACGCCGAACAGCATGTCCAGTACCGATTTCTGCGTTTGTTTCCCAACAGCGGCAACCTCAACAGCGAAGGTCCTGCCCAGCGCCACATCGTGGACTGCAAGCGCATCCGGGCACCGGCAGATGTTGCCAAGGCGTTGGGCTTGCGCTCCGGCGATCCGGTATTGCAGGTGCGCCGGGTACTTTCCTTTCAGGCGATTCCCACTATTCTCGAAGACCTGTGGCTGCCTGGAACGCCTTTCAAAGGACTGACGGTGGAGCGCTTGCGGGGCTCTGATGGCCCGATGTATGCCCTGTTCGAAGCGGAGTTTGGTGTGCGCATGGTGCGTGCCGAAGAAAAAATTCGTGCGGTCTTGCCGGATCGGGACCAATGCACGCTTCTGGCCGTACCGGTGGGTGCGCCGCTTCTCAGCGTTGAACGCACTGCATACACCTACAACGATGTTCCCATGGAACTGCGACGCGGTATTTACCGGACCGATACCCACTACTACCGAAACAACTTGAGTTAATGTCCGACCCGCCCGCAAGTCTCTGGGCGCAAGTCAGGCGTCAGATTGATGCAGTGCAATAGAATTTCGCTAAGCTATGCCAGTAATCAAGTCGCAACTAAAACCGAGAAAAGGCACCCCATGACCGAGCTTGCATCCCCTAAGCGCGCCAAGCGTCCAGAATTCCGCAACATTCATGCGCTCACAGACCTTCCCGGATACCGCTTGCCGCCGGCCGGCATTGTTTCCATACTGCACCGGATCAGCGGCGCCATCCTGTTTTTACTGATGCCGTTCATCATCTGGATGTTTGACAAATCAGTTTCTTCCGAAATTTCATTTGCCAAATTCACCCGGGTGTTTGTTGTAGGCGCGGGTTTTCTGCCGGGATGGTCAATCAAGTTGGTTGCGCTGGCAATTATTTGGGCTTTCCTGCACCACTTCATCGCCGGTCTGCGCCACGTCTGGATGGACATCAATCATGCTGTGAGCAAAGAATTTGGCCGCTCATCGGCGCTGGTAACACTGGGGTTGGGAACCGCGTTGACGGCGATCCTGGCGCTCAAG
>CAIOLZ010000159.1 GCA_903859265.1 uncultured beta proteobacterium | reverse complement strand
CAGCGCCTCGGCAAGCGGCGTGTGGGGCTCCTCGCCAATCAGCGCCAGCAGCTTGCGGTTGTCCAGGGTGTGTGCCCTGTTCCACAAATACCGCATCTCCATCAGCGCGGCCCAAGTCGCTACAAAGGGCGAGCCCAATCGGATAGCCAGCCACGGGAACGCAACCCGGCGCACATGCGATTGCGGGCCTACCCAGGCCTGTTCGCGCGCGATGGGATTGATCGCCTCCAGCCACTGAGCGGCACTGACGGTATGCCCGCGGAAATGGAATACCTCGAAGGATTCCAAACGATTGCGATGCGCGGCGACCTGCACAAAGGTGCGGGCGAGATCGGGCAAATAGGCCCATGCGGTTGCAACCTCGGCATGGCCGGGATAGGTGAACTTGCCCTTTTGAATGTGTTTAACGATCGCCTGATCGAACCAGGTCCCCCTTCCGCTGCCGAAAAAATCTCCCGCCCGGATGACGATGGTGCGCACACCGCTGCGTCGCATCTGGTCCTCCATGGCAATCCGGATCTGGCCCTTGACGGTGGCTGCCCGCTGCGGCGTGTCCTCCGTCAGAACTGCGGGCATGTCAGCGCCGAAGTTATAAACATTGCCCATGAACATCAAAGTCGCGCCGAGCGCGCGCGTGATGCCGATCGCGGCATCTGTCATGGAAAGCGCCTGCGCCCTCCATGCCTTATGGTTGTACACCGGGTTCAAGGCGTGCACCACCAGCGTCGCACCTTGCGCTGCCCGCACAACACCGGCAGTGTCGTGCAGGTCTGCGGTCAACCAGTGAATGCGGCCGTCCGCCGCATGACCTTCGGGCGCCCGCGCGCCAGGTCGAATCAGACCCTTGACCTGCCAACCCGCATCGGCAAAGGCGCGGGCAGCGGCGAGCCCGAACCGGCCACGGGCTCCAAGAATGAGAACAGTAGATGGCATGGCAAAACCTTTTGAAATGGGCAACAACTGTTGCGATGGCCCGCATTGTCAAAAGAAAGCTGCTGCTCCACAATTGCATATATATTTATAAGTGAAATGCAAATTTGAATACCATGCCATGGCTACTTCCGCAAACTTGTCATTCGACTGGAGCTTGATCAGATCGTTTCTGGCAGCGCTGGATCACGGCAGTCTGCTCGGCGCTTCCCGGGTGGTTCATACCAGCCAGCCGACGTTGGGCCGGCATATTGCAGAACTGGAAAATCAGCTGGGTGTGGTGCTTTTTGAACGTACCGGACGTGGCTTGGTACCCACGGCGACGGCGCTCCAACTGGCAGAAGCTGCGCGTGGCATGGCAGACAGCGCCGAAAGTCTATCCCGACTGCTTTCGGGAACTGCCGCACAAAGCCGGGGCACGGTGCGTGTTGCAGCAAGCACGCCGGTCGCGTACCAGTTGCTGCCGACTATTTTTTCGCAAATGCGTCAGGCACTGCCAGATATTGATATCGAACTCGTAGCCAGCAATGCAGTGAGCAACTTGCTGCGGCGCGAGGCCGACATTGCGGTACGCATGTTCCGTCCCCAGCAGGGTACGCTTATCGCCAGAAAACTGGGCAACGTTGCCATCGGTGCGTTCGCACACCGCAACTACTTGGCCCGCAAGAAGCCCATCCGCCAACCCGTCGATCTGATCGGACACGAACTCATTGGCAGCGACACGGATACCGCGATCCTCAACGGTTTTCGCGCATTGGGGTTTCCGGCCAGCAAGGATTTGTTTGCACTGCGCACCGACGACTTCGTCGTGCAGTGGCAGGCCGTGCGCGCCGGATTGGGAATTGGCTTTATAGCGACTTACATGGCTAAAACAGACCCTGACGTAGTCCAGGTTTTGCCGGACGCACTTCCCATTGCGCCCCTGCCCATGTGGCTCGCCGTCCACCGGGAAATCCGGACCAACAAGCGCATTCGCCTGGTCTATGACTTTCTTGCCAGCACGCTTCCCCAATGCATCTAGTGCGGCGCGCTCAGTTCCACCAGCGACAACAGATGCGGCTTGCGGAAAAGTAATAGCGGTTTGCAGACTAAAATTAAGATGTCTTAGGTGCATTGATCACGTCAGTGGTCAAAGTTAAACGGGAAATCGGTGCGTCTCTCTTCGTGAGAGATCAAGCCGATGCTGCCCCCGCAACGGTCAGCAAGTGTGGGTGTACCACAAAGCCACTGGGTTACGAACCCGGGAAGGCGGTACATCAAGTCTTGCGAGCCCGGATACCGGCCTATCACAACCGCAGAAGTGCTACGGGGTGGTAGTACAGGGCTGAGATTTAGCAAACTATTACCCCGCACTTCTTTCTAAAACGCAACCACGGGTGAGTTGGTTGCAAGGAGAAGTCATGAAACCACGTTTGTCCATGTTGGCAGCAGCGCTGCCATTTGTTTTTACGGCCCCTCTTCAAGCGCAAAGCGTAGCGTCCATGGAGCCGGTAGTCGTCACTGCCACCCGTGTTGAGCAATCGCTCTCGGAAGTCATTCCTTCCGTCACGGTGATCTCGCGCGAGGATATTGAACGCTCACAGGCAGTAGCTTTCGAAGATCTTCTGGTTGGTCAACCTGGCGTCGAAATTTCCCGCTACGGCGGTCTTGGTGCGCAACCGGCTTTCTTTTTGAGAGGGCAGGACTCCAACAGCCTCGCAATTTATGTTGACGGAGTAAGAATTCAAACCGACGGATATGGGTCGCTGCAGACCGGCGCCTTGCCATCGCCGCAATTGATTGACCACATTGAAATCCTGCGCGGAAATGCCAGTTCCCTTTACGGAGAGGCGGTAACCGGTGGCGTGATTGATATCCATACGAAGGCGGGCAACGGGGGCGAACCAAAGTTTTATGCGACCGCAACCATGGGTTCGCAGAACACGATAGACGCGTCTGCCGGTGTTGGGGGGCGGGTCGGCGACACAAAATTCAATGTCAATATTTCCAGCATGAATACTGACGGAATTGCGCCCATTAATGCGGCGCAAGCCTTGGCTGGCCCTTACGGTGGTTATGTCGCCAATCCAAATGCAGGTGGCTCTCAGGCCCGATCCGCCAATGCCAGCGTGAGCCATGATTTTGGCCGTGGTCTTGAGATGGGAGTTCAGGAGTCGTATTCCTACTCGAATTATCAATACGATGACATGAGCGGCCCGACAAATTACTCACTCAACACCTACAACCAGAACAACCTCACGCTATTTTCGAAATACCGAATATCTTCTGAATGGTCAACACAACTCGATCTGATCAATTCGACTTTCAGTTATCAAAATTCGGAGAGCCTGAGCCCCTCGTCCAATTACGCCAATACGTCGGATACTGACATCGTCAAGTGGAGCAATATCTACAAAATAGATCCGCAGAAGACATTGAATTTCGGTCTGGACTATGCATCGCAGAGTTTTAACGATGGCGCCACACCCGCCTATCAGGGACTGCCAGGCACGATTCTGGAAACCCGTTCGTCCAGTGCAGCTTATGTCGGCTTCGGCCAAAGATGGAATGCATGGGAGTTTCAGGCCAATATTCGCCATGATGACTTGCGTGTTAACCAAGCGGTGACGGAAAATGCTGCGCAAGATTTCTCGGTCAATACCGGACTTTTGGGATTCGGATATTGGCTCAATGACAAGTTCAAGCTCACTGCGGCCACCTCTACGGGATTCCGGGCTCCGGCTGTGCTTGAGTTGTATGGCCAATATGGAAACACCAGTTTGCTGCCGCAAACCACGTATTCCAATGAGGCCGGGATAGAGTTTTTCGAGAGTTGGGGCAACGTCAGAGCAGTGCGGTTTAGCTCCCGAACCATCAATTACATCACCTACAACCCAGACACCTACATTTCAGAAAACGTCGCGCTGGTCAACAACCAAGGCTGGGAACTCTCCAGCCAATACAGTCAGGACGGACTGAGGGTTGTAGCGGCATATACCTTCCAGGATCCCATCGACCAAAACGGAGCACAGCTGGCTTTGCGCGCAAAGAACTTCGGCTCGATCGATGTGAGCAAGGCGTTTGGCCCCAACAACAAATACGATGTGGGCGTCAAGGTCATTGATTCAGGTTCCCGCACCGATGGTTCCAACCCCAATCTTGCTCCCTATCAACTGTGGAGCATCTATGCAGGCATGCAGTTCAATGACGAATTCAAACTACGCCTGCGGGTTGACAACGCAAGCAATGAGAATTACCAGTTGGTGTATGGCTACAACACGCCAGGCACTACCGCCTGGCTCACTCTGATTTATCAGCAGAAATAGCCGGACACCCCGCTACTTCGCAAACAGAGAGTCGAGGTTGGCAAACGCCTTGAACTCAATGGCGTTGCCCGATGGGTCCAGGAAGAACATGGTCGCCTGTTCGCCCACTTCGCCTTTGAAGCGTATGTAGGGCTCGATGACAAACCGCGTTCCCATGGCGGTCAGCTTGGCCGCCATGTCGTGCCACTGGTCCATCGACAAAACGACCCCAAAGTGCCGCACTGGAACATCATGGCCATCGACCGGGCTTGCATCCTTGTGCCCACATTCATTGGGCGCAAGATGGGCAACGATCTGGTGGCCATAAAAGTTGAAATCCACCCAATCGGGGCTGCTTCGGCCTTCCGAACATCCCAGCACCTCACCATAGAACTTGCGGGCCACTGCAATATCGTGGACAGGAAATGCAAGATGGAAAGGTGGCATTGGAGACGGGGAATCGCTCATATCGGGTCCTTAAAAAATCGTATTAAAACAAGGTTCGGCGGAACTTGACGACCAAATGGGTGCGCTGGCTCACCCATCGCACGCCTAACGCAGCCGCGCCGGCCGAGGCCGCAAGCGCGCATACGCCGGTCCAGCCCCATGTGGCCAAGGCCTGGCTTCCAAGCCAGGCACCGCTTGCCATGCCAATAAACATGCTGCCCATCAACACAGCGTTCATGCGGCTACGGGCTGCAGGATCGAGTCCATACACAATGGTTTGGTGCGCAATCAGGCTCGCCTGTATGCCAAGATCAAACACCACGGCGCCAACAGCGATCATCCACAGCGCCTGGCTTCCCCCCTGGCTGCCAAGAGCCATGCCGACAAAGGCGACAACGACCAGCGCGGCTCCGGCGAGTGCCACGCGCTCGGGCCCTCTATGGTCAGCAATCTTGCCGGCGATGGGCGCCGCCAGCGCCCCTGCAGCGCCTGCCAATCCGAAAGCGCCGGCAGCGGCACTGCCTAAATGGAACGGTTGGGCATGTAGCATCACCGCCAAGGTTGACCAAAACGCGCTGAATGCCACGCTCAACAAACCCTGCGCCAATGCGGCCCGCCGCAAGCCCCGGTGCTTTTGCAACAAGTGAAGAAGACTGCCCAAGAGAGCCAGATAAGGCATCTGCGTCGTGGGTTTGAAACGCGGCAGGCCACGCCACACAGCAACGCCCAGCAGCGCGACACTTGCCGCAGCGGCGACAAACATGCTGCGCCATCCGGCGTGCTCTGCCACAAAACCCGATACCACCCTTGACAGCAAAATGCCCAGGAGCAGCCCGGTCATGACTTTGCCCACCGTTTTCCCCCGGCTGGACTCCGGGGCCAGTGTGGCCGCTGCGGGCACGATGTCCTGCGCCATGGTGGCTGACAGGCCAATGGCCAGACTCGCTATCAGCATCACGCCAATCGACTGTGCAGCCGCGGCCAAAAGCAGCGCCAAGCACAAAATCGCCGCCTTTCCCAGAATGATGCGCCGCCGGTCATACCGGTCACCCAATGGCGCCAACAGGATCAAACCCAGTGCGTAGCCGAGTTGCGTGAGCGTTGGGACCAGTCCAATCTCGCGCGGCGTGGCGTTCAGTTCAGCACCCAGCACGCCCAACATGGGCTGGTT
>CAIOLZ010000158.1 GCA_903859265.1 uncultured beta proteobacterium | reverse complement strand
TGGCGCGTATTCTAGCGGGACTAGGGCAACTGGCCGGGTTGCTGCCTGGAGCCTGTGCGCAGCATCACGCCGCCGGCTTGTCTGCGCTGGTTGCCAAGGCTGACTTTGCGGTTGCCGGCGCCGGCCTGGGTACGCAGCGCCAGTACTTGCGCCTTGAGTGCCTCACCATCCGGCAATTTATCGCCATGTTGCAGCAGCAGCTGGAAGGCGTTATCGATCAGGCGCACGTTCAGGGTTTCGCTGGCCTTGGCTATCAGGCTTGTCACGGCGGTGCGGGTGTCTCCCGCACGGTGGTTCGACATGGCCGTTTCGGCGACTTCCAGAATGCTTGCCTGCGCTGCGCGAATGTGTTGGGCATACGGTGGGTGGGCGGCGCCGCTGGCGGCCAGCAATTCAGTGACGGCGCGGTTGCTGCAAAACCGCATTCCGACTTGCTGGACGATCCGGTCCGCGTCGGCAAAGTGGACGGACCGGCAGCGCATTTGGGCCAGCAAGGCCAATAGGTTGGAAGCTATTTCAGAGTTGAATTCAGAATCCTGAATCCCCTTTGCCATCTGTTCCACGAAGGCCGTCACCAGGTTGATCTCACGCCGCTGCAACTGGTTCAATTGCTCGACAAACGCGGTCAATTGCCGGTTGCGTTTGCTCTCCGGGTCTTTTTCGACCAGTCGTTTGCAATCGTCAAGGCAGCGTTGCAAGCCGCGCCTGTCTTCCAGGCCAAGGCGTGTGAATGCAAACAGCACCATGCTTTGCATGTCAAACATGCGTGATTCCATTCCCGCGCGAACGGTGCGATCGAGCCGTTGGCCGGCGTCCGAAATTTCGCCGGCGTAAAAGGCCATCATTGCGGCGCTTTGCATGCGCGAAATGGAAGCGGGGGTGAGCGAATAGGCCGCCTTGTAGGTTTGCAGTGCCTTGTCGAATTGCCCCAGTTCGAACTGGGCGCGGGCCAGCATGTCGTAGGCATCGGCGAAGCTGGCGTCTTCGGAGATCAGTTTGTCCAGGCTGGTGGTGGCTGCCCCCAGGCGGCCGGACTCCAGTTGTGTGCGCGCAATGCCGAGTTTGGCCCACGGAAGCTGTCTGGCATCCACAACGGTTTGGTACAGCGTTTGGGCTTCGTCAAAGCGTTGCATGCGCAGCAGCAGTTCCGCACCAACCCGCGCTGCATAAAGCCAGAAAAGGCCCTTGGACTCGAACCGTTCCACGCACATGGCAGCGGCGCGCTCAAATTGCTGGCCGTCGATCGCATCAAAAATTGCCTGCAGGGAGCGTTTGCGGCTGCGGGCCACGAACAGACGCTCCGCGAGGTGCGAGGCTTTGTGGGGCTTGAGGAGGTAGCCGTCCATCGCAGACTCTGCCGCTTCAGCCACTTTGGTGTAAGTGGCTTCGCTGGTGATCATGATGAAAACGGTGTGAAAAGGCAGCAGGTAGTTGCGTCGCAAATCGTCGAGCAGATCCTGGCCCGATATTGATTCATCGGCAAAGCGCATTTCACACAACACGAAATCGAACTGCTGCGTTTCAAGCTGTTTGCGCGCATTGATGGTGCGCGTCGCTTGCAGCACCTGGCGCAGACCGAGGTCACGCAACTGCGCCACCAGGATGGAGCGGGAATTCGGGTTTCCGTCCACCACCAATGCGGTGCAGTCGGAGAGATCCTCGCTGAGCTGAGCCATGTTCAGGCAGGCGTTTGCAGCAAGTCCAGCAAAGCGCGTGCGATGACCTTGGTGGCGCGGCGCAGGTCGTTCAGGTCCAGCCGCTCATCAGCCCGTTTGGCGTGGGATTCCAGTACCGTGCGCGGCCCGGCGCCGTAAATAACGCCGGGGATGCCGGCCTCGCTGAATATGCGCACGTCGGTGTACAGCGGCGTGCCAAGGGCGGGGATGGGTTCGCCAAAAACGATTTGACCGTGCTTTTGCAAGGCGTCCACCAGGGGCTTGTTGCCAGGCAAAGGTTGCAATGCGTTGGCCAGCAAAATGCGTTTGACATCAACCGTGATGCCCGCGGTTTCGCGCGCTGCATCGGCTATCAACTGACGCAAACTGGCTTCTACTTCAGCCGGGTTTTCTTCCGGAATCATGCGGCGATCGAGCTTGAGGGTGACGCGCCCCGGAACGACGTTGGTGTTGGTTCCACCCTCGATCATGCCGACGTTCAAGTAAGGATGGGTGATGCCCTCGACCTTGGAGCGTAGCTTTTTGTACAAGGCGTTTTGGGCATACAGAACATTCAGAATTTTCACGGCGCCTTGCAATGCGTCGATGCCCGAATCGGGGATCGCGGCATGCGCCATTTTTCCGTGGACGGTGACTTCCATTTGCAGGCACCCGTTGTGCGCGGTTACCACCTGGTAGGAAAACCCGGCGGCAATCATCAGGTCTGGTGCGGTGAGTTTGTTCTTTAACAGCCACGCCGGGCCGACTTCACCACCGAACTCCTCATCGTAGGTGAACAGCAAGTCAATCCCGCCGTGCAAGGGCAGTTGCAGTGACTCCAGTGCGCGCACCGCAAAGGCGAAAGTGGAGAAATCGCATTTGCTCACGGCGGCGGCACGGCCATAAATTTTGCCGTCGGCAATTTCGCCGCCATAGGGGTCGTGGGTCCAGCCTTCGCCTGGCGGAACCACGTCTCCGTGTGCGTTGAGCGCAACCGTGCGCCCGGGCCCATATCGGCGACGCACGATCAGATTGGTGATGGTTTGCAGACCCGCTGCCTGCACCAGTTCTGCCGGGACCGGATGCTTTTGCGCATGCAGGCCCATGGCGTCGAGCAACGCGGCAGCGCGCTCGGCGTGCGGGGCATTGTTGCCCGGTGGCGTGTCGGTAGGAACCGCGATCAGGCGTTGCAGGAATTGCACTTGTTCGTCAAAGTGCGCGTCGATCCAGGCGTCGATTTGTTCGTAGTGGTTCATGGTTTGGTTTGCAGTTGGTCAAGGAGCGCGGCAAAGGCATCGACCGCGAGTTGCATGTCATCACTGGTGGTGGATTCCAGCGGGTTGTGGCTGATGCCGGAGTTTTCCCCGCGCACAAAAAGCATGGCTTGCGGCAGGATGTCGTGCAGCTTCATGGCGTCGTGCCCGGCGCCGCTGGGCATGCGGTGCAGCTTGACCCCAAGAGAAGCCACTGCGCTCTCCCAGCGTTTTTGCCAGACCGCTGAACTCGGGGCGGCGCTGGCGCGCATGGTTTCGCTCAGCGCAAAGTGCACGCCACGGCGTTGGCAGATTGCTTCAAGGGACTGCAGAACATCGCGCTCCAGCGCATCGCGCTGCGCATCGCTCGGTGCGCGCAAGTCGAGTGAAAAGTTGCAGCGTCCGGGAACCACGTTGATGGAGCCGTTGGGCACTTGCAGCATGCCAACCGTGCCCACCGAGTCGCCATCCCGGGCTGCACGCTGCTCGACATACAGCATCAGTTCAGCGGCAGCGGCCGCGGCGTCGCGGCGCTGTCCCATGGGGGTGGTGCCGGCGTGACTGGCCATGCCGGTCAGCGCACCAAGATAACGCACACTCGCATTGATAGAGGTAACGATTCCGAGGGGAATGTTGAGTGCGTTAAGCACCGGGCCCTGCTCGATATGCACTTCTACAAAGCCCTGGTATCGCGCGGGATCACGCCGGATCGCGGGGATGTCAGCCACATTCAAACCAGCGGTTTGCATCGCATCGCGCATGCTGATGCCGTCTGCATCGCGCTGTTCCAGCCATTCGGGTTTGAAGTCGCCGGTCAATGCACCGGATCCCAGAAATGTGGCTTTGTAGCGCTGACCTTCTTCCTCTGCGAAGGCAACAATTTCCAGGTCAAACGGCAATCGCTTGCCCTGCGCCTTCAGGCGTTTGACACAGGCCAGCGGCACGTAGACACCCAGGCGCCCATCGTATTTGCCCGCGTTGCGCACCGTGTCGTAATGGCTGCCAGTCAGCAGCGCGCGCTGGGTGGCTCCGGTGTCGGAAGCGCTAGCAGATGCTTTGTAAATCCCCCCCACATTGCCCACCGCGTCGATATGCACGGAGTCGCAGCCGCAAGCGCGCATGTCTGCGGCGATGCGTTGTGCGCAGGCGCGGTGTGCGTCGGTCAGGTAAGTGACGGTGAGTTGGCCGAGTTCGGCGTA
>CAIOLZ010000157.1 GCA_903859265.1 uncultured beta proteobacterium | reverse complement strand
GTCTCAAAGGCCATGACGATGAGTGCATCACCGGCCAGAACAGCCAGACTTTCCCCGTAGGCCCAATGCACCGATGCGCGACCGCGACGGGTTTGCGCGTCATCAAAGCAAGGGAGGTCGTCGTGTACCAGCGAGGCGCAGTGCAGCAACGCAATGGCGACTGCTGCGGCATCCGAAAGTGCGGGGTCGTCCTGCCCGCAAGCGTTGGCTACGGCGAGGCACAACTGGGGACGAATACGCGCGCCGCCGGGGAACACCGCATGGCGGATGGCGCCGGCCAGTTTTGGCGGGCAACCCGGTACTTCGCCGGTGGCTACAGCCATGGCCAGAGACTGTTCGATTCGGGTGATGGCTTTCATATTGGTCTCCAGTGGAGTGTGTGACAAAAACCAAATGACAATTTCACTTGTCATTTGTAACTGTCAACCAATATAGACACTTAATTTTGGGACGTCAACTGTGGTTTACGATTGCCTCAAGGTGCTGACGATGCGTGCCGTGAACAATGCAGGGGCTTCTTCGTGCGCCAGATGCCCCAAACCTGGCAGGGTTTGAACCGCCAGACGCGGCTGGGCCGTCAACGCGGCAGCGACGCGGCTCCCGTTACCGGGGGGAACGATGAGGTCATTGGCCCCCACCACCAGATCCAGCGGGGTCCTCAGGTGCGGCAAGTCCCGCCACAGGCTGGGCAGGTCCCAGTTCGCCATCATGCCCAGCGCACCTGCGGCGTGACCGGGGTTGGAAACCAGTTGCCGGTAGAGCGCAACGCCCTCAGGGTTGAGCGTGGAGCCGGTGCCGTCGAGCAAACGGTCGAGCACCGCCGGGCCCGCAGCGCGCCACGCAAATAGCTCTGGTACCAGCGGAGCCAGCGTCAACACCTTGGCCAACGGAGAAAAAATGCGGCCGGATAAGCCTTCCAACGGCGTGAGCGCCCCATTGATACTCAGCAATGAGCGGGGTTGAATAAGCTGGTCCAGGCACATGCGCACAGCAATGGCTGCGCCAGCCGAATGTCCCACCACAAGGGTGGGACTGATCGCCAAAGATTCAAACAAAGAAGCCAAGGCTCGTGCCATTCCCGGCAGCGACATCACGGATGACGATGGCCCGCCGACCGGCATGCCGGTAAAGGCGTGGCCGGGCAGGTCCATAACGACCAATTCGCAGTGTGGCTCCAATAGCGGCACCAGATCGCGCCACGAATGGGATGACGCGCCGGTGCCATGTATCAGCACCACAACCGGTGCCGGGCGGCGCCAGTGTTGCACATGCCACAGTAGCCCGGCGCTGCTCACAAACCGGCTGGCCGCGCGGTGCGGCCAGTTGGCACCATCGGTCTCCCAACGCAGACGCGCGCTCATGGCTGGTTCAGCGCAGTCCGGCGCCAAGCCCGGTGACAGCGCGCACCGCCTGAGACACGGAATGCGCACCGGCGTAGGGTAGGGGCAGGTACTGCGCTCCCATTTCTGTAGCGAGAGACTGGGCCGCCGCCTGCGGTTGCGGTGATGTGTCCAGAAGTAACGCAGTCATGCCGGACATGCGCACTTGCCGAGCGGCCAGGGTTGCGTCAGCAGCGGCTTGAGCGCGTCCCGGCGTGCCGGCGCGGGCAATGTTTCCGCGACCGTCGGTCAGCAACACGATGATGGGTGTCTCGCCTTTACGGCGAATTTGCGACGCAAGCTCAAAGGCAGCATCGATGCCGCTGGCCAGTGGCGTACCGCCGCCTCCTGGCAGGCCGGAGAGGCTGCGTTTGGCACGCGTGAGCGAACGCGTCGGGGGCAGCAATACCTCGGCGGTCTTGCCCCGAAAAGCCAGCACGGCAACGCTGTCGCGGCGCACGTAGCAATCGGCCAACAACAGCTCGACGGCTCCTTTCGCTTCGGCGAGCCGATTCAGCGCCGAAGAGCCCGATGCGTCCACGACGAAGATGGTGGTGGTTTGTCCCAACTGGCGAAAGCGTGATACATGAAAGTCTTCCTTGCGAACGTGGATTTTTCGAGACGGAACTGGTGCGGATGTCTTGTGCGCCGGAGCAGCAGGAACCTGCATTTGCCGAAGTTTTTGCCAGGGTGCAGCCGCACGCAGTGTTTCAATCACATTCAGGCGTTGCCCCGCGCGCGGTTCGCCGCGCCGTGCGCCTATGGGGCGACCGCGCGAAAGGCTTTTTTGCGCTGCCCCGGCACGCCCGGCAGATGCTGCTTTGGCGCGTGACGCTTCACCGATCCGCAAAGCCGCCAGCAGCCCTGCGGGAATGGCAGCCTGCGCGGATTCCAGTACCCGCTCGGCCAGTTCGCCCTGGGTGGAGGGCGCATCCGGCGTATCGTCCGCGTCTTCTCCCGGAGCATCCTCTTGCGCT
>CAIOLZ010000156.1 GCA_903859265.1 uncultured beta proteobacterium | reverse complement strand
CGCCAGGCCAGCCAGCACCGAAAACACCACGGTCAGAGCCATAACCACCAGCCCCAGAGCCAGCGAGCGTTGCAGTGCGGAGGCAATGTCCACGGTGCCTAGCCCCTGCGCCAGCTTGTGGAACCAGTGGGTGGATAGCCCCCGCAACGGGAACGTCAAACCGCCCTCTGGCCCCTGGAAACTCAGTATGACGATGACCAGCATCGGGCCGTATAAAAACAGCACATAGGCGGCAAAGAAAAGCGCCAGAAACCAGAATGCGGCAGGCCGTTTGTCGTTGGGGGACTGCATTTACAGCTCCTTGCGGATATCCACCATGCGGGTCAGGGCCCAGATGATCATCAGCACCAGTGCAAGCAGAATCATGGCGTTCGCGGCGGCGAGCGGGAACTGCAGATACGACGATTGCACCTGAATGATTTTCCCGACCGACGCAATTTGTTGTCCCCCCATCACGCCGATGGTGACAAAGTCTCCCATCACGATGGTGATCACAAAAATGGAACCAATGATGATGCCGGTGCGTGACAGGGGCACGATCACATTCCACAGCGTCTGCCACGCGGTAGCGCCACTGTCTGCGGCGGCTTCGAGCAGGCTGCGGTCAATGCGCATCATCGAATTGAAAATCGGCACGATCATGAAGGTCGTGAACAGGTGCACAAAAGCGAGTGCCACCGAGAAGTCGGAAAACAGCATCCACTCCACCGGTTTGTCCACCAGACCCAGCGTGGTGAGCCCTTCGTTGACCAAACCGTTGCGACCCAGCAGCGGCACCCAGGCAATCATGCGGATGACATTGGATGTCCAGAACGGAATCGTGCACACGACAAAAAGCAGCGTTTGCATGGTGCCGGTACGCACATGAAACGCAACAAAATACGCGACGGTAAAACCGATCACCAGCGTAATCAGCCAAACCAGAAAACAGAATTTGAAGGTCGATAGGTAGGTTTTCAGGGTGACACACAAATCACCGGGAGACAAACAACCTTCAAACACCGCAAAGTAATTTTTGAAGGTGAAGTCGGGCAGCATCTGGTACTCGTTGAAGTCCCAGAAGCTGACCATCAGAATCAGCGCGAGCGGAATCAGAAAGAACAGCACAAACACCGCCGTCAACGGCGCCGCTTGCCACCAGGCCGCGAGTGTGCGGCCCGGCGCAGGGCCGGATGCAGGAGATGTTTGTGCCGGTGCGCTCATATCAAGCAGCGACGAACTCGTTCCACTTCTTGACCATGTAGGTGTTTTCGTCCATCACCGCGTTCCAGCAGGCAATGCCACCCATGCGCGCTTCATAGCTGCCGCCGTCGCGCACTTCGCCCTTCTTCGCCAGCAGGTCACCGTGCGGGCTCTTGATGTCTTGCGTAGCGGGCTTGCCTTCCATCCAGTACGCCCATTCATACGGCTCCATCTTGGCCTTGGCAGTCTCCAGCACGGCGCTGTAATAGCCTTGGCGATTGAGGTAGGCACCGGCCCAGCCGTCGAGGAACCAGTTGATGAATTCATAGGCGCCATCGAGCTTCTTGCCCGAGAGCGTTGCGGGCAAACCGAAGCCAGAGGCCCAGGCGCGATAACCTTCCTTCAAGGGCTGGAAGGTGCAGGCAATGCCCTTGGTGCGCACCGCGGTCACCGCAGGCGACCACATCGACTGGATCACCACTTCGCCAGAGGCCATCAGGTTGACAGACTCATTGAAATCTTTCCACAGGCTGCGGAACTGGCCTTGCTTCTTGGCGTCAATCAGGGTCTTGATGGTCAGATCAATTTCCTTCTTGGTCATGTTGCCCTTGTCGGGGTACTTGTAGATGCCCATGGCTTCCACCACCATGGCAGCGTCCATGATGCCGATCGATGGAATATTCAAAATGGCAGCCTTGCCTTTGAACTCCGGGTTCAACAATTCGGCCCAGGAACTGATGGGGCGCTTGATCAGGTCAGGGCGAATTCCCAGTGTGTCTGCGTTGTACACCGTGGGGATCAGCGACATGTATTGCGTCGGGCTCTTGGCGAACACTTTGCTCTTTTCGCCTTCCAGGTAAATGGTCTTCTTGGGCGCGGTGCCCTGGTCGCCTACAGCCTTGCCTGCCACCATACCGGTGGTGAACAGAGACGTGATCTTGTCGGCATTCTTGATGCGTTTGGTGTCAATTCCCTTCAGATTGCCGGTGGGCACAATGTTCTTCAAGGAGAAGTATTCCGTGTCAATCAGATCGAAGCTGTTGGGCGCAGTGACAGCGCGCTTGGTCACGTCGTCGGTAGTGACGGCGACATACTGGATTTCAATGCCGGTGTCGGCCTTGAACTTGTCGCCGATTTCCTTGTCCTGGTTCACGGCGGTGCCGAGATACCGCAAAACAATTTTTTCCTGCGCATGAATCGCCGGGAACATGCCCGCAGCCAAAATGCCGGCCGTGCCTTTGAGAACCGAGCGTCTGTGCACGCTCAGTGCGCCGCTTGCGGCTTCTTTCAGAGAGTCTGACATGGTGATAACTCCTTAGGGTAAAAAAAACTTCTTGCGAAGGGGTGGGAAAACCTGGTGGGCTCAACTCGAGAGCGGGTGCGCCGCTTCAGGCGACCACGCCATTTGCACCCGTTCGCCCACTGCAAACGGGTGCTGTGCAAAGGCACTTTCAGACAACATGACCGAGGCCTCGGCAGTGGCGCTGGCGTCACGCGCGCTGGAGGGGTCCTGCAATCCCAGCAGCACATAAGTTCCCTGGTATTCCACGTCGCTCACGATCGCCGGTTTGCTGGAAAACTCTGGCGCGATCGACTGACCCTCGGGTACTACCTGCATCTGGTCCGTGCGCACACCAATCTTTCCCTGCGCCGTGTCAATCACGTTGTGGCCACCCATAAACCGCGCGACAAATTCATTCACCGGCCGGTTGTAGATGGTGTGCGGCGAACCCATCTGCTCGATCACGCCATGGTTCATCACCACCATCGTGTCGGCCAGCGCCATGGCCTCTTCCTGCGAGTGCGTGACATGGATAAAGGTAAGTCCCAGCTCTTTCTGCCAGCGCCGCAATTCCGCCCGCATCTGTATCCGCAAAAATGGATCCAGCGCAGACAAGGGCTCATCGAGCAAAAGCGCGCGAGGCTGCGTGATCAAAGCGCGTGCCAGCGCCACACGCTGCTGCTGACCGCCCGACAATTCACCGGGCTTGCGGGCGGCCAAATGACCCATGGCAACACGCTCCAATAGGTTTTGCGCTTTTTCATGGCGCTCGGCTTTTCCAACGCCCTTCATCTTCAGACTGAAAGCAACGTTGTCCAGCGCACTCAAATGGGGAAACAGCGCGAAGCTCTGAAACATCATGGCCGTACCGCGTTCGGCAGCGGGACGGTGGGTGATGTTGCGGTTTTCCAGCAGTACATCTCCGCTGGTCACCGACTCATGCCCTGCAATCATCCGCAGGGTGGTGCTTTTACCGCAGCCCGACGGACCCAACAGGCAGCAATAACTGCCGCTGGCAATGCGCAAATTGATGCTGTCAACCGCCGGTTTGCCCTCGCCATAGCGTTTTGTCAAAGCGACTACTTCGATGGCGGCAGGTGGCGGTACGGGCTCGTTCATGCCCCAACACCACGCAAAGGACGTGCCAGCTTTTTGTACGCAATTTGCTACCGGTTTGTATTCAATTTGCCCCAATGTTGTGCGCGACGCCCGGCTTCACGCGCCATGTCGCCACAAGTTTGGTGCAAGCGGCAGGCCCCCCGTAAAGCCGTGGGCAATGGGCGGATTCAGACGCCGCGGGCCGCGTTCACACCGGCGCGCAAGGCCAGTAAATAGCTGTCTGCGCCAAAGCCGCAGATCTGACCGCGCACGATTTCGGCAAACACCGATTGATGGCGG
>CAIOLZ010000155.1 GCA_903859265.1 uncultured beta proteobacterium | reverse complement strand
TAAAGCCTGATGCAGCCCGGTGATCTGGCTGGGGTGTGTATTCAGCAACGGTGGAAAATAACGGGCATGTCCAAAAAAGACCATGTCAGCGAAACACCGGCCACGCACCTCTTGCGCAGCAACAAGGTTGCGTTTACCGAACATTCCTACGAGTACCTGGAGCATGGCGGCGCGCAGCACAGCGCCGCCGTCCTCGGGATGGACCCGTTCATGGTGGTCAAGACTCTGATCATGCAGGACCAGGATGGCCGTCCACTGGTGGTTTTGATGCACGGCAATCGCAAGGTTTCCACGAAAAATCTGGCGCGGCAAATCGGTGCAAAGTCGGTGGAACCCTGTGCGCCCGAAGTGGCCAATCGCCACAGTGGCTACCAAGTCGGTGGAACGTCGCCGTTTGCCACCCGCAAAAGCCTGCCGGTATATGTCGAAGAAACGGTGCTGGACTTGCCCAAAATCCTGATTAACGGTGGGCGGCGCGGCTATCTGGTGGGCATCGCGCCGCAGGTGGTCGTCCAATTGCTGGGGGCAAAAAAGGTACAGTGCGCCTTGCCCGAATAGGGGCGTGCATGTCAGGAGAATTGGGTTTGTCATTTAACGCGTTTATCTACCCTTTGCTGGCCACATTGGCGGCTTATCTGTTGGGTTCCCTGTCGTTTGCGGTGATCGTCAGTCGTGTTATGGGCCTGAACGATCCGCGCACTTACGGCAGCAAAAATCCCGGTGCCACCAATGTGCTGCGTTCCGGCTCCAAAGCGGCTGCCGTGGTGACCCTGTTGCTCGATGCGCTCAAGGGCTTTGTGGCGGTGGTGCTGGTGCGCTGGTTGGGGGCGCCTTACGGGCTGGGTGACGGCACGGTGGCGCTGGTTGGACTTGCGGCCTTTCTGGGCCACCTGTATCCGGTCTTTTTCCGTTTTGTGGGGGGAAAAGGCGTGGCCACGGCTTTGGGCGTTTTGCTCGGAGTCAGCCCGGTTTTGGGGTTGGCCGTGGGCGCGACCTGGCTCATCATTGCCTACTTTTTTCGCTACTCGTCATTGGCATCGATCGTGGCTGCGGTGTTTGCGCCGGTGTATTACCTGTTTGGCGACGGCGTGGCCTGGTACCAGGACAATGGCATTGCAGTGTCCATGGCAGTCATGTCGGCCCTGCTGATTTACCGCCATGCGGAGAACATCGGTCGCCTGCTCAAGGGCACAGAGTCCCGGCTCGGCAAAAAACACTAACGTTATGGGTCTGACGCCGCCGTGTGCAGCCTTTTGCAGCGCGCTCAGGCTGCCGCGCGTGCGCCGAGTTTGACAATGCCAAAGTGGTTGAGCGGCGCGCGAATGCTTGACGCCGGCAGGGCCGAACGGATATGCGGAGCCCCGTCTGCCGTGCCATGCAGCCTTGGACTGGCCAGCAGCTCCCCTCCGGGTTGACCAACAATGGCGACATAGGGCTGATTGAGTTTGCTGCTTCGCCGCACCACCACCGCCAGCTCTTCGGTGTCCATGCGCACGAAAGTGCCCGGCGGGCACAACCCGACCGCGCGCAGCAACGCATGGCCGATTTCATCGGACCGCGCTGAGGTATTGGCCATCACGGCGCGGGCCGATTCGGTCGCGCTGCGGCCGGCACGCGACATGCGCGGGCTGATCATGGCAGCGTAGCGGTCAACAATTTTCAGGATGCGTGTCAGGCGCACGGCCGTCGGGGCTTCCCGGAAGTTGAGGTCTTCCTTGCCTTGCGCGTGGTGTTGCGCGACCACTTCAATCCAGAACTCGTCCTGCACGCCAAATTTGCCCAGCATCATGGCGCCCTTGATCGGGTGCAGCCGGATCATGTCCTGCTGCAGCTGCGTGAGCTTGTCGGTTTGCGTCGCCAAAATGTCCTGCAAGGCGGTCATCGCGATGTTCATTGTCAGCGCTGCCCGCACCAGGCTGTCACGCTCCTTTTGAGCGATCACCAATTCCGAGGCAATCAGGTGGCACAGCACCGCGCACACCAGCGCGTGCGACGCGCTGTAGCCCACCGGGGAATTGCTGGCGAGCTGGAACAGCAGGTACAGGCCCACATCGGGGTCGCGTTGCATCAGCCCCTGCATCCAGCGGTCGTATTGCAAGACACGGTGGGCAAACTGCTGCGTGCTGTCCGGATTGGCCAGAATAATGCCCAGGCCCGACTCGAGGTCGGACCACTCCGCCAGCAGGTCTTCGTATTCGTCTTCGCTGTTCGGTGTCATGGTGGCAGGCAGCGCGCGGTGGGTTTTAGAACCGCTTGTCGAGTGTCATCTGGTCGTTATTGCGGTTCATCTGGAAATGGGTCAAAAAGCTGTTTCCCAAGAGAACGAACGGCATGAAGCCCGGTGATACGACGGAATCAATGTCATAGACCACGACATCACCCAGGCGTATTTGGGCCAGTTTGACGCGCCAGCCCAGCGCGACGCCGTTGGCGGTGCTGAGTCGCACCGGCTGGCCAGACTGGTAGTCAAGGCCGATGCGTTGCGCATCTGCGGTACTCAGGGTCACCAGGCTGGCGCCGGTGTCCACGACGAATTGCACGGTTTTGCCATTGATTTGTCCGGTGGATACAAAATGCCCACCGGAGCCTGCGCTCAGAACGACCCTGCCGCCGTCGCTGCCACTGGCCGCACCGCCGCCCACGCTGGCCGGCGCATCGCCCACATGCAGTGTGAAGCGCTTGCCGCCAGCTTCGACTTGCGCGCTGTCACCTTCGGTGGAATCGATTTTGACGCCTTTGTAGGTCTCCCCAACCGCCACGCTTTTAGGCGCACCACCATCGACAATCACCAGCGCCTTGCCACCGAGCATGCCCGCCAGGGAAACCGTTTGCGCCGGCAGTTCAGGACTCAACAACAGGCCCGCAATTGCCAGCGTTACCAGCCATTGCGGTTGGGGCTTCATCAGTCGCGAAAGTTGTTAAAGCTCAGGGGCAGATCCGGCACTTCCTTGCGGATCAGCGCCATGGCGGCCTGCAGATCGTCGCGCTTGGCGCCGGTGACCCGTACCGCATCGCCCTGAATGGCGGCCTGCACCTTGATCTTGCTGTCCTTGATGACGCGCTGGATTTTTTTGGCCACGTCCGACTCAATGCCGTTGCGCACCTTGATGACCTGTTTGACCTTGTCGCCACCGACCTTTTGCACATCACCGATGTCCAGAAATCGGATGTCTACATTGCGCTTGGTCAGCTTGTTGTTGAGCACATCCTTGATCTGGGAGAGCTGGAAATCGGCGTCCCCGATCAGGGTGATTTCCTTGTCCTTGATTTCGACGCTGGCGCTGGTGCCTTTGAAATCGAAACGGGTTGCGATTTCCTTGGCGGTGTTATCCACCCCGTTCTTAACTTCGGTCAATTCTGCTTCGCAGACGGTATCAAATGATGGCATGGGAGCACTCTGAAAGGGCGATGAGACAATTCGAGGATGTTAGTCGAGAAAAACGTCGCGTTACAAGCGTTCAACACCTTCCACATCGTCGCCAAAGCCCATACTTTGGTGCGGATTCGCTCGGAGCAGGACGTGCTCGCAGTGCTGGCCGACCCGGAGCTCGCTCCCATGCCGAAGTTTGTGCTCGGTGGCGGCAGCAACATTGTGCTCACCGGGGACGTCAAACCGCTGGTCCTCAAGGTAGAAATCGCCGGCCGCAGTCTGTTGCGCGAAACCCCCAAAGCCTTCATTTTGGAATGCGGCGCAGGGGAGAACTGGCACGATTTCGTGCGCTGGACCGTTGAGTCGGGCTATCCCGGGCTGGAGAACATGGCCATGATTCCCGGCACGGTGGGCGCAACCCCGGTGCAAAACATTGGCGCCTATGGCGTGGAGTTGCAGGACCGGTTTGAGTCGCTGGACGCGATGGACCTCGCCACCGGGCAGGTGTTTACGCTCAACGCGGCGCAGTGCGCATTTGGCTACCGCGACTCGGTGTTCAAGCATGCCAGCGGCAAATCTGCGGGCGCCATCAACTTTGGATTGAAGGACCGTGCCCTGATTTTGCGGGTGCGTTTTGCATTGCCCAAAGCCTGGAGGCCGGTGCTGGGCTACGCTGACATTGAAAAGAAAATGGTCGAGCAAAAGTGCACCAATCCCACGCCAAAGCAACTGTTCGACTGGGTGTGTGCCATTCGCCGTGCCAAGTTGCCGGACCCGGCAGTGGTTGGCAACGCCGGCAGTTTTTTCAAAAACCCCACGGTGACGGCGGAGCAATGCGCCGACATCATTGCGCGCGACCCCAAGGTGGTGCACTACCGCATGGATGACGGCTCGGTCAAACTCGCTGCGGGCTGGCTCATTGACTCCTGCGGCTGGAAGGGCAAGTCCGTGGGTCAGGCCGGCGTGTATGAAAAACAGGCACTGGTACTGGTGAACCGTGGCGCTGGTAAAGATGGCAACGGTGCCACCGGTGGTGAGGTGATGACGCTGGCCCGCGCCATTCAAACCAGCGTGTACGAGCGTTTTGGCATCATGCTCGAGCCTGAGCCGGTGGTTGTTTAGGGCGGGAGACCGGTTGCATGTTGCAAAGGGGCAAAACCTTGCAATGTGGTGCGATGTTTGCAACACGTTAGGCTTGGGGCATGAAAAACATTCTCGTACTCGGTGGCAG
>CAIOLZ010000154.1 GCA_903859265.1 uncultured beta proteobacterium | reverse complement strand
TCGAAAAGGTAAAACGAGCGGATTTCCCCAATGAAAGAGTGACACGATATTTGCTGAAATCGCTTGATCCAGCGATGTAATGTCAGCCACCCCAGGAAAAATCAACAGTAACCCTCTCGGATGTAGCCTGCGGAATGACCGTTCGGCCATGCTTAGTGAGCTTGACCAAACCATATTGGGCCATGGTGTGCAGCGACCGCGACACGTTGGGCGCATGTTTCCCGACCGCCTTGGCTAAGGCGTCCATGGAGTCTGGATGACTCTCACGAATGACCTTGAGCAAGGCCATGTTCTCATCGGACAGCACCCGTGCCATGGCAGTCACAGTGGGAAACCAAACGTTGGGTTCATCTTTGCCGCGTTGGCGTGTTCCCGCCGCAATCGCCAGTGTGCGGGCGCGCTGCACAGGCACTGGCGCAATACCGAACTTCAATACCTTGTTCATGGACTGATCTCCTTCAAAACGCGATCTACTTCAGCATAAAAATCACTGACCAACTGGTAAGCGGTGTCAAACTCGTACAACACCCCCTCGTCCAGAGCGTGTCGATGGCGGTGGTCGTACGGAAACCGTTTGCCAACATGTTTAAAACGCGAACCTACCGGCTTCACGCCATGGGCATTATCAAAACCAATGAGCCGGGTGTTATCCGGCGCATGCAATGTCAGGCTGTACCTGATGCCGTGCGGTCGTTCCGCCGTTACGGGCACACTTGCAACTTCCATCTTGACCCAGTAGCCCGCATCATTTTGGACTTCAATATTGCCATCCAAGCCAAGCAAATACTCCAAACCAGTGGCCGGTGAACTTTGTGAACCCATACCAAAGCATATCATGAAACGATAAGTGTTTAAATGATCAGTGGGAGTGAAATATCCCTTTTCTGACCTCACTCACGCCTTTGATGCTTCAGGTATTTGGCGTTCCAAAGGCATCCCTCATTTGCCGTGCGCGCTTTGCCTGATCAGTGTGAAGGTAGACCGAAGTGGTGGAAACCGATGCGTGGCGCAGGTTGTCACGTACCGTGGGCAGCTCTGCACCGCGCGCCAAAGCATGTGTGGCGTGCGTATGTTGTTGTGGCCCTTTATTAGCGCTAGCGGTGTCCACAATTGTTGCTAGCAGATTTTCGCCTGAAACCCGTATGGATAATGGCTTTGCGGGGTATTTGGCCTAAATCCCGGTCGTTGCCGCGCGGCAACACTTCGGACTTGTCGTGTCCAGTGATCTTGCTAATGTGGGCACGATGTCCACTATTGTTGCTAATGTGGAATTCAGAATTTTTAAGACAGCAATGGCTTACTTCGGCTGCAAATTTGCGAGCATTGTTGCAATTCCCCTTAGAGAATTCGCCAGATTGCAATATTCCTTCGGCCATTAGATTTTTCCGACTCGCCGCCGTGAGATCGAATACGTAAACGCAGACGGCCTTCCTACCCCACATTAGCAGCATTAACGCCCCTGCTAGCATCAATTAGGGGCCACGACAGGCGTCGCCAAGGCGCGGTTGCTGGCGTCGGAAGCCGGGGTCTCGGTCGACTACACCGTGGCCGACTGCGAGCAATACCACTGGGCAGCGCAGAGCCACGATGGCGTGGTCGCGATCTTCATCCAGTTCGCCAACATGGTCCGCGCCCTGAAGCCGGGTGGCGTGCTGATTCTCCAGGGCTACACACCCAAGCAACTCGATTACAAGACCGGTGGCCAGGGCCAACTGTCGCAGCTGTACACGGCCGACCTCATACGGGAAACGTTCAAGGCTCTGCAAGTCGTCGAGTTGGTCGAGTACGAGGCCGAACTGAACGAAGGTGCACGGCACGCAGGTCGTTCTGCGCTGCTGGGAATGGTGGCAACCAAGCCCTGAGTCACCGCGCGGCACCGGCATGTCCTACCTCGACGATCCTCGCGTCCTGTTCGCCGCAGAGCGAACGCTGCTCGCCTGGCAGCGCACGTCCATCGCGCTGATGGGTTTTGGCTTCGTGGTCGAGCGCTTCGGGCTCTTCCTGCGCATGGTGGGAAACCAACCGCTGTCTCTGTCGCAGCGCAGGTTTTCGCTCTGGCTTGGCGTCAGCCTGCTGCTGATCGGAGCAGGCGTCGCCGTGATCTCGGCATTGCAGTTCCGCACCGTGGTCAGGGGGCTCGGCGAGAAGGAGATTCCCCGGGGCTACTGGACCAATCTGGGCGTCTGGCTCAACTTCGTGCTCGCAATCATGGCCCTGGCTCTGGCCGTGCACTTCGTCTTGAGCAGCTGACTGACGGTCTTCCTGCATCGAGCCGCCGTGCGGCTCGGTTTGAATGTCCCGTCCTACATGGCATGCGGACCGACTGATCCACGATCAGCGTAGGGCGCGATGCGCCCAGCGTGTGTCAACGCACGGACAGTGCGCGGAACCTGCGCGACAACGCCTAGGAAGAACAACAACGGTCGGAGGGCTGTCTCAATGACTGAACCGAGTTCACAGCAGTCGGACCATCCGGATCCCGGCCCTGCGCCAGCCAACGCGACCGCAGCCATCCCCGGGATGCTGAAGACACTCGGTGTCGATCCGCTCGTCGGCCTGACGCAGTCCCAGGCCGAAGCGAGACGCAAGGAACACGGCTACAACGAAGTTGCTGAGCAGAAAGAACACTCCCTGCGCCAGTTCATGGGAAAGTTCTGGGGTGTGTCGGCATGGATGCTGGAGCTGATCCTAATCCTGTCCGCAGTCCTGCGGAAGTACTCCGACCTTGTGGTGGTGGCTACGCTGCTGATCTTCAATGCGGCGCTGAGCTACTGGCAGGAGCATCGTGCCGCCGGCGTCGTTGAAGCGCTGCGGCGCAGGCTGCGTGTCAACGCAAGGGTCCTGCGCGAGGCAAGCTGGCAGACCGTGCCGGCGCGCGAACTGGTCCCGGGCGACGTGGTGCGCATGCGCGCTGGCGACATCATCCCAGCGGATGTGCGTCTGCTCGACGGCCCGCTCACCATCGATCAGTCGGCACTCACCGGTGAATCGAAGGATGCCGACAAGGCGGCCGGCGACATGTTGCCATCAGGTTCCGTCGTGCGCCGCGGAGAGGGCAACGGTGTGGTGCTGCTGACCGGCGCACAGACCACCTTCGGCAAGACCACTGAACTCGTCCAGAAGGCGCGCCCCAAGCTGCACATCGAAGCCGTGGTGGCCAAGCTGGTGCGCTGGCTCTTCGTCATCGTCGGCACGCTGCTGATCGGGGTGATGGGGTTGTCACTCGCCCGCGGCGTGCCGTTGATCGAGATGGCTCCGCTGCTTCTCGTCCTGCTGATGAGTGCCGTGCCGGTCGCGCTGCCCGTGATGTTCACCGTCAGCATGGCCGTGGGGGCCAGGGAATTGGCCCGTCGCGGCGTGCTGGTCACACGCCTGAGCGCCACCGAGGACGCGGCGACGATGGACGTGTTGTGCGTGGACAAGACCGGCACGATCACGATGAACCAGCTGGCCGTCACCGGCGTTACTCCGCTCGGGAAGGCCAGCGAGGCCGAGGTGTTATTCGCCGGCGCGCTTGCCTCCCAGGAAGCTAATCAGGACCCGATCGACCTTGCCTTCCTTGCCGAGGCAAAGGCCCGACGAGTCTTCGACGGCCAGACCAAGGTCATCCCCGTTTCGTTTGCACCTTTCGACGCAAAGAGCCGCCGCACCGAGGCCGTGGTCGAGCAGGACGGACATCGCTTTCGTGTGATGAAGGGCGCGGTACGAACACTCGCCGAGGCCTGCGCTTTGACGGCACCTGAGATCACCGCTCTTGAAGCCCGGGTCAGCGATGCCGCTGCCAAGGGCTACCGGACCTTGGCGGTGGCGCGTGGCCCAGAGAATGGCGCCCCAGTGCTGGTCGGCCTGGTGACGCTGTTCGATCCGCCACGCCCGGATGCCAAGGCCCTCATCGCTTCACTGCGCGGCCTGGGCATCTCGGTGAAGATGCTGACCGGCGACGCACTGGCTGTCGCCCGGGACATCGCACAAGGCGTCGGGCTGCCCAAAATCCAGCGCGTGTCCGACCTGAAAGCTGCAGGCGATCAGCAGGGCAGCAAGGCTGCTGACCTCCTGGGCGGCATCGATGGCTTTGCCGAGGTGTTCCCGGAAGACAAGTACATCGTCGTGCAGCTCCTGCAGGCAGCGGGTCACGTCACCGGCATGACGGGCGACGGCGTCAACGACGCGCCGGCCCTGCGCCAGGCAGAGGTCGGCATTGCCGTCAGTTCGGCCACCGACGTGGCCAAGGGCGCCGCCAGCGTGGTGCTGACCGAACCGGGCCTGACCAACATCGTCGCCCTGGTCGAGCAGGGCCGGACGATCTACCAGCGCATCCTGACCTGGATCATCAACAAGATCAGCCGGACCATCCTGAAGGCCGCTTTCGTGGCCATCGCCTTCGTGGTCACCGGCAAGTTCGTCGTCTCGGCCTTTGCGATGCTGCTGCTCGTGTTCATGACGGACTTCGCCAAGATCGCGCTCGCCACAGACCACGTGCGGCCATCGGGCCAGCCGGAGACTTGGAACATCGGCGGCTACGTCAGCGTGTCGGTCATCCTGGGCATCGCCATGGTCTCGGAGGCGCTCATCGCCTTGTGGTTCGCCTGGTCAAGGTTCGGGCTGGCCACCGACAGCCGGGCCCTGTACACCTTCAGCTTCCTGACACTGCTGTACTTCGCCGTCTTCTCGATCATCTCCGCGCGCGAGCGCCGGTGGTTCGGGGCGACCTGGCCGAGCAAGACGTTGATGGGCGCCCTCGCCGCAGATGCAGGGGTGGGCACTGCGCTGACCTTCGCCGGGTTGGCGGACTTGAAGCCCCTTCCGCCGCTGCAGATGCTCTCCATCCTCGGCTTCGCGATGTTCTCGTGCCTTGTGGTGAACGACGCACTCAAGGTAGCGCTCATCAGGTGGCGCGTGCAGCATGCAACAAAGGCATCAGGCCTTCAGGGTTCTGCGCCCTCCACCTCTGCTTCATGACCCGTCGCTGCAGACGCAGCCCCGGTGCTCTGTGGGTTCGCTTCGTCGGGCGGCGACGGTTCGCTTTGGGGCAGGCTGTTCTTTGACCACGCAGCTGGTTTCAACCTGATGCGCACGATGCTCTGTAGCCCGCTGACCAACCCCAAGTTGGAAATTGTGCAGCTCCAAAGCGAACGTTTAAAAGTGCCTGAGGGGGCCACCAATTTAGTCTGGATACATACAGCTAGTGTTGCCGATTGCCTCTACAGCGTTAAAATAACTGCCTCCGTCAGCTAGAACGGGTGGCAGGGCAGGCGCAGTTATTCACTCAAGGTGTGTCCGCCCTGTCCGGGCCAAGCCGCAGTGCGAGACTCAACTGGTCAACTAATTCGGTCCAGTCGGAGTCCTGCGTCAAGGACTCTCGCAGAAACGTTGCTTGCGACGCCGTCCAGTACGGCGCGTCCGGCAGTCGCATACCGTCCGCCATCGCAGCATGTAAGGTGAGGAAATTCAGGATGCCATCCGGATGGCTGGGCAAACCGAGCTGGGAAAAAAGGTGGCGGAAGCGGTGCATACGTTTTATGTTGAGACCTAGCAAGTGTGCTGACTGTGCTGTGGCACACAGTGAAAGTACACTGTCAGTGTTAGCCATCGAAAAGACTGCAGCGCGGGACGGGTTTTTGGCCAATTCTTCATTGACGAAATAGCACCATACCCAAAAAAATACCCATACCGATATTGACACCCTGCGCGCGATGCCCGTCAACACGTGGCGCCAAGCGCTGGTATCTTTGCATGAAATCACTTTCCTTCACATGACCGTCCAGCACTAGTAGGCCCGCCGGTAAGATTCGTTACAGGGACTCACCACGCAGTCAAGCACCGATTGCATTTGTATTTTCTTGATTACGGTATTCAGCATGGCGTGAGGTGAAGCGGCCAGCAAATGAGGAACAGACTGCACATTTACAGACGG
>CAIOLZ010000153.1 GCA_903859265.1 uncultured beta proteobacterium | reverse complement strand
TCTGGGCACTTTTGTGCTGGCGTTGGCGCTGGTGTTTGCGACCCAGGCCTTCCTCACCAAAACAGTGACCGGTCGCGCCATGCAGGCGGTGGCGCAGAACACCGAGAGCGCTTCGGTGCTGGGCATCAACGTGCCACGCATGATTTTTTATGCGTTTGCCATCAATGCGATGCTGGCCGTGGCGGCGGCCTTGCTGGTGACACCCACCTATCTGGCCAAGTTCGATATGGGCGAGTCGCTGGGCAACAAGGCGTTTTTTGCCGCCATCATCGGTGGCTTCAACAATTCACGCGGCGCACTCTTGGGCGGGCTGATTGTGGGCGTCTGTGAAAACCTGGCCGCCGCCTATATTTCACCGGCCTACAAGGACGCAGTGGCCTTGGTGATTTTCATGGTCGTGATTTTGTTTAAGCCGCAGGGTCTGCTGGGCAAAAAAGAAGAACGCAAGGTCTGATGCCATGAAAAAACTATCCACTCTGGTACTTTTGCTGGGCGCTGCCTGCCTGCTGATCGCGCCGCCGTTTTTGAAAAATTACGGCATTTACCTTCTGAGTTATTGGCTCGTGTTCATCATCGCCACGATGGGCCTGAATCTGACTGTGGGTTACGCCGGTCAGAAGTCGCTCGGCCACGCTGCGTTCTTCGGCATTGGCGCTTATACCGTGGCCATCCTGATGAAAGCCGGATTCAGCTTTTGGCTGGGCCTGCCGGCGGCGGCGGCCATTTGCTTTGTGGTGGGCATCATCCTTGGCTTTCCGGCGCTGCGGGTGCAGACGATTTACCTGGCTTTTGCGACATTGGGTTTCAACACCGCAGTCTGGTTGGTGATGCGTAACGAGGAGTGGCTGACCGGCGGCACGTTCGGTATCAATGGCATTGCGCGCCCTTCTTTGTTCGGCTTTTCTTTGGAAGGCAATCTGGCTTACTACTACTTTGTGCTGGGCGTCGCGGTCATCATGGGGCTGGCACAACTGGGCCTGCTGCGAAGCCCCTGGGGCAAGGCATTTACAGCGTTGCGTGACAACCCCATTCGTGCCGAGAGTCTGGGTGTGGACACGCGTTCATACACGCTTCTGAGTTTTGCGATTGGCGCCGTTTATGCGGGGGTGGCGGGTTCCCTGTTTGCGTCACTGGTGCAGTTCATCGAGCCTGCGCCGTTCACGGTGAACAGCTCCATCATGATGTACCTGATGGTGGTAGTGGGCGGTCCGGGTTATTTCTGGGGCCCGGTGGTGGGTGCCGCGGTGGGCGTTTTGTTGCCCGAGTGGCTGCGCTTTGCACAGGCCTGGTATCTGTTTGTTTTCGGTTCGGCAGTGGTGCTGCTGATGATCTGGTTGCCCGACGGACTGCTCAGTATTCCTGACCGGCTCAAAGCCAAGCGGATGGCCAAAGCAGCTTCCGCCGCCCGCGCGGCCTCGGGCAATGCGGCAGTGGCTGCGAACAAGACAGGAGCGTCATCATGACTGCAGTGCTCAAGGTAACCGGCCTCAAAAAAGCCTATGGCGCCATTCAGGCTGTCGGTGGCGTGAGTTTTGAAGTGCAAGCAGGCGAAATTTTTGGGGTGATCGGGCCCAACGGTTCCGGCAAGACCACGCTTTTCAACAGCATGCTCGGGCAGATCACGCCCGACGCCGGCAAGATTGAACTCAATGGCAAAGACGTCACCACGCTCGGGCCGCGGGAGCTGAACCGGCGCGGTGTGGGGCGCACCTTCCAGACGCTGCAAGTGTTCGGCAAGATGAGCGTGCGCGACAACCTGATCGTCGCTGCGCAAGAGCATCAGGGCACTATGCTGAGCCGTATCTTCGCGCCCGGTGATTCCAATCTGGGTGCCAAGGCCGATGCGCTGATTGACCAGTTTCATATCCGCCACGTCGCCCATAAAAAGGCCGGTGAGCTGAGCTACGGGCAGCAAAAGCTGGTGGATATTGCGATGGCGTTCATGAGTGAGCCCGATCTGGTGCTGCTCGATGAGCCCTGTGCCGGTGTGAATCCAAGCCTCGTGGGTGGAATTTCAACCCTGCTCAAGGAACTCAACCAGAATCCAAAGATCGGTAAAAAAAGCTCCTTCGTCGTGATCGAACACAACATGGACTTTGTGATGGATTTATGCCATCGCATCATGGTGATGGTGGAGGGGCAGGTGATGGCGATCGGCACACCCTCTGAAATTCGTGCCAACAAGCAGGTGCTCGACGCCTACCTCGGGAGCTGATGATGAGCCAGATGAACGAAGCCGATACGTGTATTGAGTTTGATGATGTGGTGGCGGGCTACAAGGATTTCATGATCCTCAACAACCTGTCCTTCAAGGCCAAAAAAGGCACGATCACGCTGCTGCTGGGCCCCAATGGCGCCGGTAAATCAACCGTCCTGAAAACGCTGTTTGGCTTGCTCAAGCCACGTCAGGGAACTATCAAACTGGAAGGCAAAGAGATCGGTGGCGCGACGCAAAAACAGTTGCTGGCGCACGGTATCGCGTTTGTGCCTCAGGGCCGCAATCTGTTTGGTCAGCTCAGTGTTTACGAGAACCTCGAACTGGGCGGCATCACGCTCGGCATGAAGACCACGCATGAGCGCATTCCGGAAGTGCTGGAGTTTTTCCCACGGGTCAAGGAGCGCATGAATTCGGCCGCTTCGGCCTTGTCGGGTGGCGAACAAAAGCAGCTTGAAATTGGCAGGGCACTGCTGCTGCGTCCGAAGGTGATCCTCATTGATGAGCCCAGCATCGGCCTGTCTCCAATGGTGGTGGCAGACGTTTTCAGGTTGCTGCGCAAGCTCGCCGATCAGGGAACTACCGTTTTGATGGTGGAGCAAAACGTCAAAAGTGCGCTGAAGATCTCGGATGAGGCCATTGCACTCGAATCGGGCCGTCTGGTGCTGCAAAAGCCCGCCAGTGAATTGCTGGCCGATCCGCACATCGAGCGTCTGTTTTTGGGTGGCGCACACACGGTTGCGCCTGCTGCTGTTTAAACCTGTTCAAGGAGCTACGACATGAACCATCC
>CAIOLZ010000152.1 GCA_903859265.1 uncultured beta proteobacterium | reverse complement strand
GCGCTTCATGGCCATCAAAATCTTGTCGCTGCCGTGTTGCACGGGCAGGTGCAGATGGCTCACCAGCTTGGGCAATTTTTCGTAGGCGGCAATGAGCGAGGGCGTGAACTCGTTGGGGTGGCTTGTGGTGTAGCGAAGTCGTTCAATGCCTGGAATGTCCGACACGTATTCGAGCAGGGTTGCGAAGTCCGCCATCTCGCCTGACAGTGCCGACGCATTGCCGATCATCTTCGCGCGGTAGGCATTCACGTTTTGCCCCAGCAAAGTAATTTCCTTGACGCCCTGATCGGCCAGGCCGGCTACTTCGACCAGCACGTCCTCAAACGGGCGGCTAACCTCTTCGCCGCGCGTGTAGGGCACCACGCAGTAACTGCAGTATTTGGAGCAGCCTTCCATGATGCTGACAAAGGCCGACGCACCTTCGACCTTCGCAGGCGGCAAGTGGTCGAACTTTTCAATTTCCGGGAAGCTGATATCGACTTGGGGCCTGTTGAGGGCTTGGCGCGCGTTGAGCATGTCGGGCAAACGGTGCAGGGTTTGCGGACCGAACACCACGTCCACGTAGGGCGCGCGCGCAATAATGGCCTCGCCTTCCTGGCTGGCAACGCAGCCACCCACGCCAATGAGCGCGCCCCGGGCCTTGAGGTGTTTGATACGGCCCAGGTCCGAGAACACTTTTTCCTGCGCTTTCTCCCGCACCGAACAGGTGTTGAACAAAATCAGGTCGGCCTCGTCCACATTGGTTGTCGGCACGTAGCCCTGCGCTGCGCCGAGGACGTCCGCCATCTTGTCCGAGTCGTACTCGTTCATCTGGCAGCCGAAGGTTTTGATAAAGACTTTTTTGGACATGAAAACTCACCGATGGAGAAGAGGGTTCGCAATGCCGTGCGGCCATTGCGCGGGCGCGGGCAGATGCGCTTCAATGCAACTGCGAAGGCAGCTGCAGCGCGGCTTCGGCGCTGGTCAGGATCCAGATTTCCTGCAACAGACCACCTTGATCACGCACATAGTTGACCAGCATCGGCTGTCCGATCAGCGTGCTCGACATCACCAGCATATTGTTCGTTCCCCGGATCCGTGCGCCGGGTGAGAGGCGGTCTGCTACACCGTTCATCACAACGTTGGGCGGTTGCACAACCACCAAGGCGCCACGCATGGCATTCAGCGGAAATGTCCGGATGTTTTGCACCGGATTTTCCTGTGCCAGCAATGGGCACGATAAGGTGACAAAGCACAGGGTCAGAATCGCGGAAACGGCTCTGATGAAGGTGAGGGACGCGGTTGTTGTACAGCGGTTCATGGTGTATTTCCAGAGGCTGGTTGAAGGCGATGCGGATGCTAACACGCGTCTGCGGCAGCGGTGCCCCAAAACACGCTGGGATGTATCCATCTCGGTCGCTTCATTCTGGCCGCTTTGTCAATCGTTTGATGTGGCGTATCAGTCCCTCGCTGGCGTCTTCAACCAGATCCAACACGTTTTCAAACGCAGAGGGCCCATCGTAGTAGGGATCAGGCACCACGGCACTATCAAGAGTCGCACAGAACTCCGTCATACGCCGCAACTTCCTCTGATGCTATGGCGGGCAGAGCTGCTGAACCAATGCAAGGTTGTCCCAGTCCATGGCCAGAATCAAATCGAACTGCTCAAAATCGCTGGCTGTTATTTGTCGGGCACGCAGTGTGGACAGATCGTAGCCGCGCTGCGAAGCATGGTGTTGCGAGCGTGCATCCGGTGGGCTACCGGGGTGAAAGTTGTGCGTACCTGCAGAGTCCACGGTAACTTTGTCGGTTAAACCGTGCTCTTTGAGCTTATGGCGAAAAACGCCATCGGCCGTCGGGCTTCTGCAGATGTTGCCCATACAAACAAAGAGCACGGCGTAGTTTT
>CAIOLZ010000151.1 GCA_903859265.1 uncultured beta proteobacterium | reverse complement strand
GGCTGGTGCGCAATCACCGTGCCACTGCTTTCGGCCCGTGCCAGCGCGAGAAGTTGGTTAACGGTATGGGTGGCACGGATGCTGGAGCGCCCGATCTGGCGCAGCGAATGTTTCAGATCTTCGGCGCTGCCGCCCTCGCGCTGGGCCAAGTCGGCCTGCATGCGCAATCCTGCCAGCGGTGTTTTCAGTTGGTGCGCGGCGTCGGCCAGAAAGCGTTTTTGGGTGGCAATGGAATCCTTCAGACGCATCAGCAAATCGTTCACCGATGCCACCAGAGGCGCAACTTCCATGGGCACGGCTTCAACGTCAAGCGGACTCATGTCGTCGGGCTTGCGGGCGCGAATCCTCTCCTCCAGCCGGTTCAGGGGTTTGATCGCCTGCACCAGCGCCAGCCACACGAGCAGCACCGCCAAGGGCAACACCACGAACTGCGGCAGCATCACACCCTTGACAATCTCGGTTGCAAGCACCGAGCGCTTGTCCAGCGTTTCGGCCACCTGCACCAGCGCAGGTGTGGCGTTCGGCAGGTCCAGCTTGACCCACATATAGGCTACTTTCAGCTCGGTGCCCCGGTACTCTTCGTCGCGCATGCGGACTTCACCGGTCGGTCCCCGTTCGTCATCGTTGGGTGCGGGCAGGCCACGTTCACCGCTTAAAAATTCCCCGCCAGGACCCAGCACCTGAAAGTAAACGGTATCGGAGTCGTCGGCCCGGAGCAACTCGCGGGCGGGCAGCGGCAGGACGAACTGGGCATGATTTTTATTGATCGTGATGAGCTGCGCCAAAGCCGTTACGTTGTATTCCAGCGCGCGGTCAAAAGGCTTGCCGGCAATTCCCTGGGCTACCAGCCAGGTCAGAACCAGACTGATGGGCCACAACAGCAGCAGCGGCGTCAGCATCCAGTCCAGGATTTCCCCGAACAGGGAGCGTTGTTCGCGCTGGAATATCTTCACCCTGCAATCTTCTCCAGGCAGTAGCCCAGGCCGCGTACCGTGGCGATGCGGATCGGCCCTTTTTCGATTTTCTTGCGCAGGCGGTGGATATAGACCTCAATGGCGTTATTGCTGACCTCTTCGCCCCATTCGCACAGGCGTTCCACCAGCTGGTCTTTGCTGACCAGCCGGCCCGTGCGCTGTAGCAATACCTCGAGCAAGCCGAGTTCGCGGGCCGAGAGCTCGACCATCTTTCCGTCGATGGTGGCGACGCGTCCGGCCTGATCGTAGGTCAGTGGCCCGTGCTTGATGCTGCTGCTGCTCGCACCCATGCCACGGCGCACCAGCGCCCGCACGCGGGCTTCAAGTTCTTGCAGGCTGAAAGGTTTGGCCATGTAGTCATCGGCGCCGTAGTCCAGGCCCTTGACGCGTTCTTCGACGCTGTCGGCCGCAGTGAGGATCAGGACCGGCAGCGAGGAGCCACGCCCCCGCAATTTTTTGAGTACTTCAAGGCCGTGCAGTTTGGGCAATCCCAGGTCGAGAATCAGCAGGTCGAATTCGGTGTTGGTCATCAGCGCCGCGTCGGCTTCACTGCCGCTTGCGACATGGTCCACCGCGGCACCGGCACCGCGCAATGCGCGCAGCAGGCCATCGGCGAGGACCTGATCGTCTTCCGCAATCAAAATTCGCATGCCAGTCTCCTAGTATTTTTTGGCATTCTAGGCTTGCGAAAACTGGCCTCATTGGTTTTTTCGGTAGCGTTTATTCCCCGCCGTAGGCCTCCAGTCCCAGCGCAATCACGGTGCAGACTTCGATCCCGATCGCGTCCTGCATTTCCCGCTGGGCCTGCGCTGCCGCGTCACGGTAGGCCTGCAGCCACGCCATGCCGCTTTGCGTGAAGACGATGCGGCGCGCCCGCGCATCGGTCGGATCGTTTTCACGTTGCACCATGCCCCAGGCTTCGCATTGGCTAACCAATCCCGCCATGGCTTGCTTGGTCATTCCTGCGCGGGCGGCCAGCGTGGTCAGGCGCGCACCGCGCTGCGAGAGGTGGCGCGTGATGTGGATGTGGGCCGCGCCGACCTGCCCGCGCGCAGCCAGATTGGACAGGCCCAGCGGCACGCCGGGGTGCTGCGCCATGATCTCCATGACGCGTGCATCGAAGCGTTCCAGCGCCAAGCGCATCCAGTGGCCGAGATGGTTCTCGCGCCAGTTGAAGGCTTCAGCATCAGTGTCGATAGGCATGCTGTAAATAGTAATGCAAACTGACTAAAAAATCTGTTTACCGAGTTCAACACATCCCGTTAAACTACTGTTCAAGCATCCAGCCTGTAATTAACCGCAGAAGATGCCAGAGTTTTAACCCGTTGATATTGAAGGAGATTTTCATGGACGCACCCGTCAAAGGCATGGCCGCCAACAGCGAAAAGGCCAAGGCATTGCAAGTCGCCCTGGCACAAATTGAGAAGCAATTTGGCAAGGGCACCATCATGCGCCTGGGCGAGGGCGAGGTGATTGAAGATATTCAGGTCGTCTCCACCGGTTCTTTGGGTCTGGACATTGCACTCGGTGTCGGTGGCTTGCCGCGCGGCCGGGTGGTCGAAATCTACGGGCCGGAATCCAGCGGCAAAACAACCTTGACCCTGCAGGTCATTGCCGAGATGCAAAAGCAGGGCGGCCAATGCGCCTTTGTCGATGCCGAGCATGCGCTCGACATTCAGTACGCCCAAAAGCTCGGCGTCAATCTGCAAGATCTTTTGATCAGCCAACCCGATACCGGTGAACAGGCGCTAGAGATTGTGGACAGTCTGGTGCGCTCCGGTGCGGTCGATCTGATTGTGGTCGATTCGGTCGCGGCCCTGACCCCCAAGGCCGAGCTTGAAGGTGAAATGGGCGACTCCCTGCCCGGCCTGCAGGCGCGGCTGATGAGCCAAGCGCTGCGCAAACTGACAGCACACATCAAGAAGACCAATTGCATGGTGATCTTCATCAACCAGATTCGCATGAAGATTGGCGTGATGTTCGGCTCCCCCGAAACCACGACCGGTGGCAACGCGCTGAAGTTTTATGCCTCGGTCCGGCTTGATATCCGCCGTACGGGCACGATCAAAAAAGGTGACGACGCGATCGGCAACGAGACCAAAGTCAAAGTGGTCAAAAACAAGGTGGCGCCGCCCTTCAAGACGGCGGAATTTGACATCCTGTTCGGCGAAGGCATCAGCCGCCACGGCGAAATTATCGACATGGGTGTGAACGCGAATATTCTGGAAAAGTCGGGTGCGTGGTATGCCTACCAGGGCGAAAAAATCGGACAGGGACGTGACAACGCGCGGGAGTTTTTGCGCGAGAACCCGGATCTCTCTACCGAAATTGAAAACAAGGTCCGCGAATCACTGGGCATTCCGCTGTTGCCGGTGGCCGAGGCAGAAACCAAAGCCAAGGGCAAAAAGGCCGAGCGCGCCGACAAGGCTGAAAAGCCCCTGTAAGACGGACTCACAGTTTTGGCGCAGAGCGCAAAACCGACACTGTCACTGACCGGGCGCGCGCTGCGCCTGCTCAGTGGCCGTGAGCACTCGCGGTCCGAGCTGGAGCGCAAACTGGCCCGCTTTGAAGAGGAACCGGGCAGCCTTGCCAGAGTTCTGGACCATTTGGAGGCCAAGGACTTCATCAATGCCGATCGGGTGGTTGACTCGGTCATTCACCGGCGGTCCGGAAAGCTCGGAGCATCACGCATCAAGCAGGAGTTACAAGCCAAAGGACTTGAACCTGAAGCGATCGCCAGCGCAGTCT
>CAIOLZ010000150.1 GCA_903859265.1 uncultured beta proteobacterium | reverse complement strand
GGGTCGTATTCAATGCGTTCTACTTTGGCAGGGATTCCGTCCTTGTTACGGACGAAATCGACCACGCGGTAGTGGTGCTTGTGACCACCGCCCTTATGACGGGTAGTGATGTGGCCATTGTTGTTGCGACCGGCTTGCTGAAATTGGGGTTCCAGCAATGCTGCGTGGGGAGCACCCTTGTAAAGGTGGTCACGCGAGATCTTCACGACGCCACGTCGGCCCGGTGAAGTTGGTTTGATTTTGATAACAGCCATGATTACGCAGCCTCCCCGCCGAGGTTCAGCTCTTGCCCAGGCTTGAGCGTCACATAGGCCTTGCGGATATTGTCGCGGCGACCGACCGATTTGCCGAAGCGCTTGGTCTTGCCTTTGGTATTCACCACAGAAACGCCCTTGACTTCCACCTTGAACATCAATTCCACAGCGGCCTTGATTTCATATTTGGTAGCGTCCTGGAGCACCTTGAAAGTCACTGCATTGCTTTTTTCTGCGACCATCGTTGCCTTTTCAGACACGATTGGAGCAACCAGCACCTGCATCAGACGACCTTCGTTGAATTTGGACAGATTGGGACCGTGGCTCATGCGAACATCTCCTTGAGTTTGTCCATGGCAGCCTTGGTCACCAGAACCTTGCGGTAGTGGACCAGCGACAGCGGATCCGCGTAACGCGGCTCAACCACCAGCACATTGACCAGGTTGCGCGAAGCCAGGTACAGGTTCTCATCGACTTCGTCGGCGATTACCAATACGGATTCCAGATTCATTGCCTTGAACTTGGCGGCCAGCGCCTTGGTCTTGGGCGAATCCACTGTTAGGGAGTCAACCACGGCCAGACGACCTTCACGGGCCAGCTGCGAGAAAATCGCAGCCATACCTGCGCGGTACATCTTTTTGTTGATTTTTTGTGCGAAATTTTCATCCGGCATGTTCGGGAAAATACGACCACCTCCGCGCCACAAAGGCGAAGAAGTCATACCGGCGCGCGCGCGTCCGGTTCCCTTTTGCTTGAATGGTTTTTTCGTGGAGTGCTTGACCTGCTCGCGGTCTTTTTGGGCACGGGTGCCCTGACGCGCATTAGCCTGGAAAGCCACTACAACCTGGTGAACCAGATCTTCGTTGTATGCACGACCAAACACGGTTTCGGGCGCATCGTATTTCGATGTGGCCTGGCCTTGGTCATTCAGGAGTTCGAGCTGCATTAGTTCGCTCCTTTCGCTGCTTTCGCCTTCACGGCGGGACGCACGGTCACAAAGCCGCCGGCCGATCCAGGGATAGCACCCTTTATCAACAGCAACTGGCGCGCTTCATCGATGCGGAAAACGTCGAGGTTCTGAGTAGTCACAAGATCATCACCGAGGTGACCTGTCATGCGCTTACCTGGGAACACACGTCCGGGATCTTGAGCCATACCGATTGAACCGGGCACATTGTGCGAGCGGCTGTTACCGTGCGACGCGCGCTGTGAACTCATGTGGTGGCGCTTGATGGTGCCGGCGTAGCCTTTACCGATCGTCGTGCCTTGCACGTCAACCTTTTGACCCACCGTAAATACATCAGCCACTGGAACCGTAGCTCCGGCCGCGTATTTGGAGGCGGCATCCGCGCTCACACGAAATTCTTGAATAATTTCACCGGCTTCCACACCTGCTTTGGCAAGGTGGCCGGCAATAGGCTTGGTCACACGCGACGCTTTGCGCGAACCGAACGTTACCTGCAGGGCAACGTAGCCGTCATTCTCCTGGGTTTTGACCTGTGTCACCCGGTTATTGGATACGTCAACCACCGTAACGGGAACTGCATCCCCGTCATCCGTGAATAGGCGCATCATGCCAACCTTGCGACCCAGCAACCCTAAGTGATTGCTAAGACTCATTGTTTTCTCCGTATTCCCCACCGCACCGACTTCAATTGGCCAATGCGTTTTTACGTGGGGTACTGTTAATAAAACCCTTCGGCACTCCTGAGAGTTCCGTCGAGCCCGCGAGTATAACCCGCGTAGGTTGGGATTGCAAGCTTCGCATTACTGCAAAGCTTGCTACCCATCATTGCAGCTTGATTTCGACGTCCACGCCGGCTGGCAAATCCAGCTTCATCAGCGCGTCAACGGTTTTGTCCGTGGGATCTACGATGTCCATCAGCCGCTGGTGCGTGCGAATTTCAAACTGGTCACGGCTGGCCTTGTTCACGTGGGGTGAACGCAGGATGTCAAAACGCTTCATACGTGTTGGCAATGGCACGGGGCCCTTGACAATCGCGCCCGTACGCTTTGCCGTGTCAACGATTTCGGCTGCGGATTGGTCGATCAACTTGTAATCAAACGCCTTCAGGCGGATGCGGATTTTTTGCTTGGTTGCCATGGTAATTCCTTGTTATTGACTGAATTACGCAATGATTTTCGCAACCACACCGGCGCCGACGGTACGGCCACCTTCGCGGATCGCAAACCGCAGGCCTTCTTCCATCGCAATCGGGTTGATCAGCTTGACCGTGATCGACACGTTGTCACCCGGCATCACCATCTCTTTGCCTTCAGGCAACTCGATCGCACCGGTCACGTCTGTCGTG
>CAIOLZ010000149.1 GCA_903859265.1 uncultured beta proteobacterium | reverse complement strand
GGCACTTGCAGCTTGATAAATCCGATGATTTTCTTTGCCATTTTTTCTCCTTACGGGTGGTAACGCCTTGCCACTGACCTATTCAGCACTTGGCTCCCCGGGGGTTAACGATTCATCGATCACACCTGCACCGAATCGAAAAAATGCAGGCTTTTTTCTTGGGCCCTCGCGGGCCCCGCATCAGGTTTTCTCGATCTGAGAAAACTCCAACTCCACTGGCGTCGCACGTCCGAAAATGGTGACTGATACGCGCACCCTGCTCTTTTCGTAATTGACGTCTTCCACCGAACCGTTGAAATCTGTAAAAGGACCTTCCTTGACACGCACAAATTCGCCCACCACAAACTCGATCTTGTGACGCGGCTTTTCAGTGCCCTCTTGCATCTGGTTCACGATCTTCATGACTTCCGCCTCGGAAATCGGCGCTGGCCGGTTTTTGGCTCCGCCCACAAAGCCCGTGACTTTGTTCGTGTGTTTCACCAGATGCCAGCTGTCGTCATCCATGACCATTTCAACCAGCACATAACCGGGGAAGAACTTGCGCTCGGTCGTCTTCTTCTGACCGTTTTTGACCTCAACCACTTCTTCCATGGGAACCAGAATGCGGCCGAATTTGCTCTCCATGCCGGATCGCGCGATGCGCTCCAGAATATTGCGCTCGACGGCTTTTTCCATACCCGAGTAGGCATGTACCACATACCAGCGCAAATCAGGATTTGCCGACTTGGCCATTGGAGACTCTGGCACCAGCGCGTCAGCAGAAGCGCCCACTACGGAATCGTTCATTATTTTTTCCACCCCAGAATCAAATCGTAGAAAAGCCACTCAAGCGACTTGTCGGTCAACCAGAGGAAAAGCGCCATGATCAAAACAAAACCAAACACATAGGCCGTAATTTGCGTCGCTTCTTTACGGGTTGGCCAGACCACTTTGCGCACCTCACGCAATGCATCACGACCAAAACCGATCAAAGATTTGCCCGGCTCCGACAGGAAGAACACCGCAACACCCGCAGCCAACGCCAGCACCAATACCGACCACTGCACCAGAGGCCCCTGCTTTGTGAGCAAATAGAAACCCGCCAAAGCGGCGACCACGAGCGCCGCAGCGACCGCCAGTTTTGCCTTATCAGCGCCGGTACTTACTGTTTGAACTTGTGTCGTAGCCATATTTCTCTAATTTCACGCCGTCTTAATGTGTTTGAAAAGCAGCACCCTTAAGACGCTGAAGCCCGCTACGGGGTAGCGGGCTTTTTGCCACCCAACCACCCATTCAGGTGGCAGGGGCAGTAGGAATCGAACCTACAACCTTCGGTTTTGGAGACCGACGCTCTGCCAATTGAGCTATACCCCTTTAGAAACCATCCATTACGCAATGATTTTTGCAACCACACCGGCGCCGACGGTACGACCACCTTCGCGGATCGCAAACCGCAGGCCTTCTTCCATCGCAATCGGGTTGATCAGCTTGACCGTGATCGACACGTTGTCACCCGGCATCACCATCTCTTTGCCTTCAGGCAACTCGATCGCACCGGTCACGTCTGTCGTG